>JALZFP010000157.1 GCA_030861485.1 Actinomycetota bacterium
GGGTAGTTCTCGCTCATCGGGAAGTGGCCGAGGCCCTCCATCTTTACGCCTTTGGCTCCTGGGATGGCGTCCGCCGTGGCGGAGGTCTCTTCGGGGGTGCAGGCGTAGTCGTATTCGCCGGTCAGGAGGTAGACCGGGCAGCGGGAGGTGCCGATCTCAGCCTCTCGTCCCCGAAGGTCCCAGTCCACACCGTAGAAGTAGGTGTCTCCCCGATAGATCCCGGGCCCACCCTGGGCGTAGGTCCACCACACCTCCCTTCTGTTAACCTCGGGGCTCTGGGGTGCCATCAGGCCGTAGGTCCAGGAAGCCGCCATCTCCGAGCCATCTATGTCGGGCACGATCTGCCAGTCCGTAAACCGCCCCTCTACCTTATTCGCCGCCTCCAGCCCGATCACTGCACCGATCTCGGGAGCGTACCTCCGCGCCAGCTCGAGCACGACGGCTCCACCCATCGAGCACCCGAGCACGACCGGCAGTTCGAGGTCCAGGGTCCTCACGAAGGCCATTACCGTCTCGGCGTAAGCCTCGGTCGTGAGCAGGTACTCCTTCTCCCACCAGCCCTCGGGCGGCAGCGAGCGCCCGTGGTAGGGCATGTCAAAGGCGACGACGCGCCACTCACCGGTCACCTCCGCGTCGCAGAGCAGGTGCCGAAACTGGCGGGAGTCGGCCCCCGCGGTGTGCAAGCACACGAGCTGCCTGCCCTCTCCGGCCTCCTCGAAGTAGACGCGGTTGCGGACGCCTCCGACCTCGAGGTAGACGTACCGGCCGGTTATGGGATCTAACTCAGGCATGGCCACTACCCATCCGCTGGGCGAGCCCGAAGATCCTCGTTAAGGCGCGCAGGTGGCGCACGAACGTTCTGCGCTCGCCCTCTATGGAGAACGAGGGGATGCGGCTGTTCATCGCAAGGAGATCTGTGTAGAACGGCGGGGGTAAGGGCTGCAAGAACGTTAGCCAGTCCGTAAGCGTGCCGCGGAGCGTGACGCTCCACGAGGAGCCGACGTCGGGCCCGGGTATAATCTCGGAGATCCCACCCCCTTCGAGGCGCAGCAGCACGGTCTCCTCACCTATCATGAGGGCGAGGTCGAGCGTGCACCAACGCCCGATCGTCTTCATCTCCGCGTCCGCCGCGACGGTCTCGCCCAGAGCCTCGAACCAGTCTCGCTCGGGGAATACCGGCCGGGCGGCAGCGCTCTCTCCGGTCAACCGCCGGTCTCCCGTTTCCGGTCCTCCCCGCTCAGGATTTCGAGAAAGGCGTAGATCGAGGTGTGACCCTCCAAGCCGTATCCCCGGGCAGCGGCTGCCTGCCAGAGCTGCGAGATGGACGAGCCGGAGAACATGGGATGGCCCATCTCGGCGGCGGTCTCCAAAGCTATCTTCAGGTCTTTGACCATGAGGCCGAGCGCGAAGCCGTCGTCGAAGGAGCGGTCCAGGATGAACTTCGGGAACTTGACCTCGGTCGAGTAGCTCCTTCCGTTGCCAGCGTTTATGACCTCCAGCAGCGCCTCCGGGGCGACGCCGGCCTTCTCTGCCAGGATGACCGCCTCGGCGGCGCTCGCGAGCGTCGTCGCCGAGAGGAGGTTGTTCAGGGATTTGACGAGGTGCCCCGCGCCATGATCGCCGACGTGGAAGATCTTCTCCCCGAACGACTCGAGTACCTCGCGCCACCTCTCGAAGACCTCCTCCCTCCCCCCAACCATCACCGCCAGCTTCCCCTCTTCCGCGCGCAGGACGCCCCCGCTGACCGGCGCGTCGAGCATCTCGACCCCGGATTCGGCGAGCTTCTTCGCGAGGTCCCTGGTCGAAGAAGGTCTGGAGCTGGACGTGTCAATTAGGACCTTTCCGGAGGAGAGTCCCTCGGCAAGCCCTCCCTTCCCCAGCACAACCTCCTCCACGACGTCGGAGCCGGGGAGCGAGAGAAGCACCACATCGGCGGCGGCCAGGGTTTTGAGGCTGTCGGCAGGCTCGGCCGGAGTATCCTCTAGCCTCGATACTGCCTCCTGGTTCGCATCGTAGGCTAAGACCTCGTAGCCGCTCTCGAGCAGGCGCCGGCACATAGGGAAGCCTATGTTGCCGAGCCCGACGAACCCTATTCTGGGCTTCATAGGCTAACCGTCCGGGATGATTGCCAGGGGACGGACCGGCGAGCCGGTTGCGCCGACGAGCTTGAGCGGCGTGCAGACGAAGTCGAAACGGTGGTATCCGGCGGCGGCGAGCTCGTCCAGGTTCAGGTTCTCGATGATGTAGATGCCGCGTCTCGCCAGGAGAATCAGATGCCCGGGGAGCATGCATCCCAGATCCGGGTCCTTCATCCCCGGCACGTCCCATGCCGGGTTGTCAGCCCCCACCGCCACCACGCCTCTCTGCGCCACCCAGTAAGACGCGCTCGTGGCCATGCCCGGCCCCGCGAGGTAGCGGTCGGCGTCCTCCCAATAACGGGCGTTTCCGGTCCGCACGAGCACAACGTCGCCGGGTTCTACGGCGACACCCTGGTTCTCGCAGCAGGCTTCGAGATCTTCACCAGTGACGGCGTGGCCGGGCTCCAGAGACTTGACGCCCTCTCTTGCGGCAGCGTCGAGGAGCACGCCGGGAGCGACGATCGGCGGGATCTCCTCGACGCCGTGCCGGGTAAAGCCGCGCGAGCTCTGGACCTCACTGTTCACGGAGACGCCACCGTAGAGCACCAGGGCGTCAGACTGGTGACAGAGGGCATCTATATGGGTGCCGGTGTGCTCCCCGCAGATAATGACCCCGGCGGCGCCGGTGCGCGGCCCGGCCTCCTCGGGCCGGTACTCGTCCTCGTGGTGCCGGTGCAAGAGGTAGGAGTAGCCGGCCTGCTGGTGGGCGGGATGGATAGGCATCTCCGGGGTGCGCGGCTGCTCTAAGTCAAAGATGTATGTGTCGTCTATCACCTTGACGAGCCGTTTTGTTGTTCAGGAGCAGCAGAAAGGAGTCCGGGCGGGTTCTTTGAGCCAACCCGCCCGGAACCAGAGCTCAAGAACTGCCAACCGGGCGGTCGGTGCCGGGGGCCGTCCTCGGCTCCTCCCGAGAGGCCTCGGGCGCCCGCTCATCCTCAGGCGCCGCCTGAGCCTCGTGCGAGAAATCCACATCCTTCGTCTCGGGCCCCCACACCGCCCCTGCGACCATCAGGAGGGCGCCTATAACCAGGAGGACGAGCACCGTGTACTCAAAGGGCATAAAGGCCGC
>JALZFP010000160.1 GCA_030861485.1 Actinomycetota bacterium
TGCACTTATGTGCAGTTAGAATATAGATATTAATCTGGTGCCTACTCCTACTTTCCCTTTCCCCACTTGTGAATGGGCACCAGACCCTGTTTTTACCAACTACGCTAGTACTATAGAAGGCCAGGTCGGAGGATGTACCGCGAGCCCCCGCCGACTCTTGAACGGGAGCCGGAGGAGATGGCGGAGGCCGCGCGATCTATTTGGTCATATGACCCCTACCAGGCGTGAAGGTAGGCAGGCGCTTCGCGCGCGGAGAAGCTTTATCATGCTCATGGGCGCGTACGCAAGCGACACAGGAGAGGCAGCACGATGGAGCTGTACCCGATAAAGCTCACCTATCACGTCCGCAACTACGCTTTCGGGGAGCGCCTGATCCCCGATGTGCTCGGTAAGGAGGGCGTGCCCGAAGGCGTGGTCGCTGAGACCTGGGAGATTAGCGACTACGGTGAGACCACCGGCGAGATCATCAACGGGTCCTACAAGGGCCGCACCCTCCACGACCTTACCCTCGAGTACCCGGACGAGCTAGTGGGGTTCGGCTGGCGCGGACCGCACTTCCCGCTACTGGAGAAGTTCATCGACGCCTCGCACATGCTCCCCGTTCACCTACACGCCGACGACGAGACGGCGAGGCGTAAGCACGGCGAGCCACACGGCAAGACCGAGGCCTGGCACATACTCTGGGCCGCCCCGGATGCGACGATCCTGGCGGGGATCAAAGAGGGCTTGACCCGCGAGGATCTCTACGAGGCGTTCAAGGCGAAAGACTACGACGCCGTGATGCCGCGCCACCCGATACGGGCTGGCGACACCATCTACGTGCCGGGTGGTGTGATCCACGCCTTCGGCCCCGACACCCTGGTCTTTGAGGTGCAGCAGACCTCCGACCTTGGCCAGTTCGTAATGCCGGAAGACCTCTACGGGAACCCTCTAAACGAAGAGACGTGGGAGGCCAACATAAACGCCACCCTCGATGAGCTCCGCACCGACTACCGCCCACACCCGAACCCCGGCCTCGCCCTGCAGAACGGCCGTCCTGGCACCAACCGCCGCATCCTCTGCTGCGCCGGCCCCTACTTTGCACTCGAAAGCTGGACCCTGAGCGAACCCCACACAGAGCCCTCCCATCCTGAACGCTGCCTGACACTCTCGAACGTGGGCGGCCCGGTACGCATCGAGTATGCGGGGGGAACGGAGACTTTAGAATCCGCCGAGTCGTGTATCCTGCCGGCGGCGATAGGGGAGATGCGCATGGTCCCCGAGGGGGAGGCTAGCCTCATTGTCTGCTACGTACCGGATCTCGCACGGGACGTCGTGATGCCCCTGAGGGAGGCCGGGTATTCGGACGAGGAGATCCGGGACCTGGGGGAGATCGGCGCTTAGTCGCTCTGCACGGACTCGATAGGAGGATGATAGACCTTGACAAAGATAGTAGCTCTGGGCGAGGTTGTCTCGGATATCTACCGGGGCGAGGGCTCGACCGAGGTCGAGCTGTCCTTCACCGCCCGGCCCGGTGGGGCACCCGCGAACGTGGCCGTGGCTGTCGCCAGGCTCGGGTCGGAGGCGGCGTTTGTCGGGCGCGTGGGGGAGGACCTCTTCGGAGACCTTATCCTTCGGACCCTGGAGGTTGAAGGGGTTGGCACCTCGGCGGTCCGGCGGTGCAAGCCGCCGACGCGCACCTCGATCGCCTTCGTGGAGATCTCCGGTGGGGAGCGCTCTTTTACCTTCTACCGCTCCGATCCGGCGGCAGACGAGCTTCTCAGCGCAGGGGACGTCTCGGAGGAGGTTCTCTACGGGGCCTCGTTCATGTACTTTGGTAGCATACCCCTCATAAAGGACCCCGCGCGCTCAACGATACACCGAGCCGTTGAGCTGGCGGAGGAGCTGAAGATACCCGTGGCCTTCGACGTCAACTTCCGGGAGCACCTCTGGGAGAGCGTCGAAGCGGCGCGCGAGGTCGTGTACCCGCTGCTCGACCGCTCCCGGATCGTCAAGCTTAGCGACGACGAGATCTCGCCACTCCTCGGCGCGGAGAAGGCCGAAGAGGCAGCGAAGATACTACTGGACCGCGGCGTTGACCTGGTCTACGTGAGCCTGGGACCGGAGGGAGCATTCTACGCAACGAGGGAATTCGAGGGCGAAGTTCCATCCTTCGAGGTGGAGGTCGTGGACCCGACGGGGGCCGGGGATGCCTTTCTGGCAGCGGCGCTCGTGCGCCTCTCCGGGGGTGAGTGGGATGAAGAAGCGGTGCGCGATGCGGCCCGGCGCGGAACGGCGGCGGGAGCGATCGCCTGTACAGCCTACGGGGCCATGCGCGCCTTGCCCACAAAGAACGAGCTGGAGCGTTTCATGTCAAACGGTGGCTAACGCCGGACGTGGCTGACCGAGACCGGGGTGTCTACGAGTTCCGCAAGCCGTCGAGCGAGGGGTTCCAAAGAAGGAAGCTCCGTTGCGGCATGCCCGGCGTCTACGGCGGCTAGCCCTAAAGACTCGGCGAGGAGGGCGTCGTGGTAGTCGAGGTCCCCGGTGATGTAGGCGTCCGCGCCAGAAGAGGCGGCCTCCCGGACGAACGAGCCCCCCGAGCCCCCGAGGACCGCGACGCGCTCTATCCTCCTTGCGGGTTCGGGGTTAGCGACTAGGCGGGCCGGGAAGCCTAGGGATCCAGAGACGCTCTCCCGTAGCTCCTCCGGCTTTGGTTGTTCTGGTAGCCTTCCGACCCGCCCGTAGCCGCAGCCCTCCGGGTATCCGTCCATCAGGTAGAGGTCGAGCGCGGGCTCCTCGTAAGGGTGGGCGGCGCGGGCGCTCGCCTCTGCCCGGGGAGCGAGGTGGGCCGGGACCACGGTCTCCAGGCGTAGCTCGGGCACCCGCTCCAGGCGACCCTTCTCGCCGGCGTGCGGGTTCGTAAGCTCACCCCCGAAAAAGGTTCCCGTACCCGGGCTTCGGAAGGTGCAGTGCGTGTACTCCCCGATGATGCCGGCGCCGGCTTCGGTTAGAGCGTCCGCTAACGTGTCAACGTTCTCCTCGGGGACGAAAACCACGAGCTTGCGCATGCTCCCGCGAGGCGCCACTACCTCCAGCGGCCCGGCGAGGCCCAACGCCTCCGCCAGGGCGACTGAGACCCCTCCTGGGGCGGCGTCGTAGTTTGTATGGGCGGCGTAGACCGTGAGGTTATTCTTTACGGCTCGCGCGACGAGGTCGCCCGGGTAGGAGGCGGTGTCCAGCGAATCCATTCCTCCGAAGATGAGCGGGTGGTGGAAGAGCAGGAAGTCCGCCCCGATCTCCTCGGCCTCCTCGAAGACCTCCGCGACAGGGGTGAGCGCGACCAGCACCCGGTTCGCCTCGCTGTCGAGGTCACCAACCTGGAGCCCTGGGTTGTCCCAGTCCTCCGCCAGAGCGTCCGGGACTGTTCTCTCTACGGCCTCCGCTATCTCCTTTGCGCGCGCCATAAGTACCTTCCTTGCCTTGTACAATCTCCGTCCGTGACGGGTACAAGGATAGCTGAGATCCTCTCTGCCGCGACCCGCCTGCCGCTCATGGCCGTTCCACTCTTCTTGCTGGTCGGTGCGGCGGCTGCCGGGTGGAAGGGGCTACTCTGGGCGCTACTCTGTCTCGCGCTTACCAGCGGGCTCTCGCTCGCGTACCTCGCCTACCTGACCCGCTCGGGCAGGGTGCGAGACCCACGAAAGATCCCGCAAGAAGAGAGAGCGAAACCCCTCCGGGTGGTGGCGGGACTGCACCTCGGAGCCTGGGTAATCGTCACCCTCCTCGGTGCCCCCGTACCCTTACGCGCCATTCTGCTCTCCTACTCTCTCTCTACCCTCGCCTTCGCCGCTCTCACACCGTTCGCTAAGATATCGCTTCACGCGGCCGGGGTCTCCGGGGCGCTGGTCTGCCTCCTGTACGTCTTCGGCCTTTGGGGGGCGATCTTTGCGCCTTTGCTCCCGGCGGTGTGGTGGGCAAGAAGCGTTCTCCGGCGGCACACCCATGCGGAGTTGGCTCTGGGTGCTCTGATCGGGGGCGGGCTTACCTGGGTCTCCTTTCAACTTGTGGCCTGATGTGAGCGAAGAAGCGAGCCCGGGCTTCCCGGAGGGCTTGCGCGCGTCGGTCCCGATCGTGCTCGGTTACCTGCCGGCGGCGGTGGCGTTCGGTGTCGCCGCCCGGGGCGCGGGCTTGAGCGTCGCCGAGACGGTCGCGATGTCGCTGATCGTCTTCTCCGGCGCCAGCCAGTTTGCTCTGGTGGGGCTACTGGCGGTGGGTGCTTCGTGGATGGTAATGGCGGCGATCTCGCTCGTCCTCGGAGTGCGCCACGTGCTGTACGGTCCCTCACTCGCTCCCAACCTCCGGCGTACGGGGGCTGGCCGGGTGGCCGTGTCGGCGTTCGGCCTGACCGACGAAGTCTTCGCCGTGGCCTCTGCGAGGCTGCCCCGGAGATCGCCCGGTACCAATTTTGGCCAGCTCCTGGGGCTCGGGACAGGCGCTTACACATCGTGGGCTTTGGGCACCTGGAGCGGAGCGGTCGCAGGGTCGGCTGTGCTGGACGCGCTGCCGTCGCTCGCCCCCGCGCTCTCCTTCGCCCTGCCCGCCCTATTCGTGGCCTTGCTCGTTACCCTCGTGAGGTCTGCCGGCCCGGCGACCGGGGGAGCGCGCAGCCCGGTCGCGGGTGCGATCCTCGTGGCTGCGGCAGTGGCCGCGACTCTCTATGTGGCGGGTTTGGAGAGCTGGAGCGTACCAGCCGCCGGCGTGGCCGGGTCGGCTGGTGGACTTCTGATTCGGTGGGGCAGAGACAATGAGGACTGAGCTTCTGTTGCTCTTCTTGGTCGTCGGGGCGGGGAACTATCTGATGCGCTTTCTGCCACTACTCTGGGCGCTCCGTAGCGGAAGCAGCGGGGAGGGATCTGAAACGGCCGGGGACAGGCGTTTGAACCGGCTGCTGCCGTTCGTGGGGCCGTCTGTCGTCGCGGCACTGCTGGTGACCTCGATACTCCCCGAGACCCGGGATGGAACAGAGCTTCTCCGCCCCGGTCTCGCCCTCTTGCCCACACTCTTCATCGCCGTGCGCTCCGGCAACCTGGGGCTCACGGTCCTAGTCGGGGTATTAGCATACTGGTTGGTCTCCCTTCCGACCTGATCCCGATCGCTGCATGGCGCTTGTGGGGTAGGTACTGCTTTGCAGGGGATACACCATTCGGCGAATACAACAGCCGAGAACCGCGGCGAGATGGCCACGGACTCTGAGTGCAGCGCCAATGCGACCAGGAGCCGCAGGCCCCGTCCCAAGATCCGGCGCATAAAAGGACACCTCGTGGCGGCCGTAGGGGGCACGGATGCCATCCCTACGTCCTTCGAGTGCGTTCCACCACAACCCGCTGCTGTTCCAGACGACTCAGGTATGCAAGGGTGCGTAAGAAAAAGGACCGGAGTCATTAAGTACCCCGGCCCCTGCAGGGAGCTACCGAAGCTCGGTGGCCCTCCGCTCCAAAACGTTGTCTGCGCGTTAGGCCGCAGCACTCAAAGCTCGGCCGTACTCGCCACTTCTTAGCATCCGCTCCGCCTCACGCTGCAGTTGCCTGACCCGCTCTCGGGAGACCTTGAGCTCTTCGCTGAGCTGGGCGAGGGTCGCGGCCTTCTGATCGTCCAGGCCGTAGCGCCTCACCAACACGTGCCGGTGGCGCTCGGGAAGCCCCTCTATAGCAGCCTGTAACCCTTGGGTCTCCATCTCGTGCATCACCTCGCCCGGGGCGTCAGATGCCTGCTCGTCCTCTACCAGTTCGCCGAGCTCCGAGCTATCCGCCTCCGAACTCAGGGGCTGGTTGAGGCTGCCAGCGTCCGGCATGGCACCCTTTACACCACGCACCTCGTCTGCGGTCCACCCCAGCCGCTCGGCTACCTCTTCGTCTGTGGGCTCGCGCTCGAGCTGTGCGGAGAGCTCGCTGTAGGTGCGGGCCATCTTCCTTATCTTCTCGCCCATGTGCACGGGGACCCTTATGGTGCGCCCCTTGTCCGCCAC
>JALZFP010000168.1 GCA_030861485.1 Actinomycetota bacterium
TGGTTCCTCTGTCAGCCTGAGCCCCGAGCTGGCCACGGAGTGCGTGCAGGAGGTCAACCAATCCGCGTCGGCTTCCGGTGGGGCTGAGAAGAAGGCATCACCGCCGCCCGTGCCGGTTTCTCCGCCCACGCCGGCTCCCTCACCCGCTCCCACGTCGAAGGACGCGCCCGCTCCGGTTCCGACGCCTGCTCCCGCTCCCGAGTCCGCTGTCAAGGGCGCGGAGGCCGTCAAGGAGGCGGAGCCTGTCAAGGCGGCGGAGGCTGTCAAGGCCGCAGAGGGCAAGTCGCTTCCGCAGTCCGGCGGTAACCTCACCCCGATCTTCGCGTTGGGCGTTGGCGTACTGCTCGTGGCCGGTGGCATCGTGGCTCTCAGGATCATCAAGTAGTAAGCGGCGCCAACGGCGTTTAGCCAACCATAGCCAGGCAGGCCCCGGCGGGGGCCTGTCCCCCTAACGCCAGAACGACGAGAGGAGGCCGGGACCTATATGCCCCGGCCTCCTCTCGTGCTCCGCGGGCACGACCCCGGGGCGATCAACGAGGCTGCCAGGAAACTGGTATACAATCAGCCTCGCCCGTGACCAGGATACCCTCAGGAGAGAACCGAGCATGATGCTGGACCGCGACAAGATCACCTTCTGGACCCGGTTGGGTGCCATCGCGCTGGCAGTGATCTTCGTAGGTTCGTTTGTCTTTATGGGCATCGGTACGAACATCAACTACAACATCTTCGACCTAATCGGCGGCGGCTCCGAGACGAAAGAAGAGAAAGGGCAGAAGAACGACTCCCAGGAGCAGATAGCCCAGGCGGAGCAGGAGCTCGAAGAAGATCCTGAGAACGCCAGGGCCATAAAGCGACTCGCCGGCCTCTACATTCAGAACGGCCGGACGGACGATGCGGCGGAGATCTTAGAGAGGGGGCGCGAGGTCGCCTCGGACGACCCCGCGATACCGCTGAACCTCGGACAGGTCTACGAGAGGGAGGCGCAAGGGCTCACGGACGAGGAGGAGCGCCAGGCCAAGTACAACCAGGCCGGGGACGCCTACGCCGCAGCCGCGGAGATCCAGGGCGATAGGCCCCGAGCGGCGGCCCAGGCGTACCTGGCGGCGGGGCAGGCCTACGAACAAGCCGGCCAGCAGAGCAAGGCGATCCAGTACTGGAACGAGTATCTTAAGCTCGAGCCCGAGGGCGAGCAGGCCGATGCCGTTAAGGAGCGTATACAGAGCCTACTCAAGGGCGAAGAGAAGGCCGGTGCTGTGGAAGGCGCCAAGAAAAAATAAAATGCTCCACCTGATCCATGCTCCGCTCCTAGGCCGTATAATGGAGCGCGAGACGGACGAGGACCATTAGGAGGACCGCATGAACTTGGCCGTGATCCCGGGGCTTGGCAGCGTGGGGCCGACGGAGTTGATCATCGTGCTCACTATCATCCTCTTGCTCTTTGGGGCGAAGAGGATCCCCGAGCTCGCCAGGGGCCTGGGATCGGGCATCCGGGAGTTCAGGAAGGGCACCCGTGGCGAGGTGGACGAGGGGAAGAAAGACGAGGAGCTTACGAGCGGGGCGAACGCGGCTGGCGAAGGCACGGACGATGCCCGCCAGCGGAAAGAGGCCGCCCGCGCGGAGCACACCCCGGAGCGCGACGCGGAGCGCGCTGAGCAGAAGCGCTGATCTTCTTCTGAGCCCTTAGATGGCCGGACGCTTGCGGCTGCCCTCCCCCCCGCGCGACGAGGCGCGGATGACCCTTATAGAGCACCTCGAGGAGCTGCGCTCCAGGCTCTTGAAGGTGGGGATCGCGTTCGTCGTCGTTGCGGTCCTCGCAGGCTTCTTCGTAGCCGACATCTTCCGGTTGCTGCTCGAGCCGTCGGGGCTCACGGAGTTGAACTTCCTTGGACCGGCGCAGGGGTTACTGACCGATGTAAAGTTGGTCCTGTTCACGGCTTTCTTGTTAACGTTGCCAGTGCTTATCTACCAGGCCTGGATGTTTGTCGCCCCAGCGGTCGGCGAGGTAGGACGCGTCACTACTTACATCCTCGTCGGCATGTCCTCGTTGCTGTTCTTGGCCGGAGTAGTCTTTGGCTACTTGGTGGTGCTGCCCATAGGGCTTGATTTCCTCCTGGGTTACGCCCCTGACCGCTACAACGAGGTGATCACGGCCGACACTTACCTGCCGTTTGTTACCCGCTTCCTTTTGGCCTTCGGCCTCGTCTTCGAGTTGCCGGCCGCCGCCTACGTAGGGGCGAAGCTCGGGCTCCTTACCGCCGACTTTTTGAGGCGGTATCGTAGGCATGCCCTCATCGTCAACGCTGTCCTCGCCGCGGCGCTTACGCCGGGGCAGGACCCTTTTAGCATGATCCTCATGATGGTCCCAATGGTCTTGATGTACGAGGCAAGCGTCCTTATCGCTCGCTTCGTCAACCCCGTGGTCCCGCACGAAGAGGCCATCGAGGCCTCGCCCCTCTCCGACCGCCTCCCGGAGGACGAAGGGCACGGAGAGGACGAGGAAGAGCGGGATCTTTAGGGTTTCACGGCCGGACGTCGGCTTGCTTTGAGGGTAGTGAATAGTATTTCCCCTACCAGCTGCCCTTGATTTTCGCTCTCTCGCCCTTGCTGAACGCTGAAAGCTGATTGCTAGTGTGGTAGAACCCTCCTTCGTGGAAGCAGGCCGTTCAATAGGGTTCCCGGCGGCCTACCTCCGGCTGGCCCGGCCAAAGCAGTGGACGAAGAACGGGTTCGTTCTGGCCGGGGTGATCTTTTCGGGGGAGGCGTTACGGGCGTCGAGCGTGGTGGACGCGTTGTTGGCGTTCATAGCCTTCTGCGCGCTCTCTGGGGCTGTCTACGCCGCTAACGACATCCTGGACGTCGTGGAGGACCGCGGGCATCCGACGAAACGCTTGAGGCCTGTGGCGAGCGGTGAGATCCCGATACCCGTCGCCGTTGTGTACGCGGCGTTGCTAGCCCTCTTCGGGCTGGCGCTCGCCTTTCTCGTGGGCTTCGGGGTGGGACTGGCGGGCCTGGGCTACCTGGCGTTGCAGGCGGTCTACACGCCGTTCCTGAAACACATGGCCGTGCTCGACGTGATGAGCATCTCGGCGGGGTTTGTGATCCGGGCGCTTGCGGGGGTTGCGGCGGTGGGAGTACCCATCTCGCCGTGGCTCGTCGTCTGTACGGGGCTTCTGACGCTCTTTTTGGGCTTCTCCAAACGCCGTTACGAGCTGTACGTGCTCGGGGAGGTAGCGGAGGCGCACCGGAGGAACCTCAAGGACTACTCTGTCGAGATGCTCGACCAGATGATGAACATCATGGTGGCGGCGACGATCATCGCGTACACCATGTACACGTACTTCGCCTACGGTCACAGGTACATGATGGTGAGCGTGCCGATAGTTATCTACGGTGTGCTGCGTTACCTGCTCCTCGTCCACCGTGATGGCGGGGGCGATCCGGACACCCTGTTGTTGCGGGATCGGCCCCTACAGATCACGCTCCTCCTCTTCCTCGCCGTGGTGGCGACGGTTATCTACATTTTCTGAGAGGCTGCTT
>JALZFP010000311.1 GCA_030861485.1 Actinomycetota bacterium
TACCGGAGGCACTCCCAGAAGGGTGAGAGGGCCTTCCGGGCCGCCTCGACGGGCCCCGCGTCGCCCGAGTACTCCCAGGCCGGGGAGGAGTTCTCTTCGGTGCCCTTTATGGTGGCGGCGACGCACGTGGTGAGGGCGTTCAGGTTGTAGCCCCCTTCTAGCAGGAGCGCCGGGGGCGCCGCCCCGACCTCGCGGGCCACGGCGGCCAGGGCGGATGCGAAGCGCCCGAAGGAGTCCGCCGTGAGGCGCATACCTCCCAAAAGGTCGTCGGCGTGGGCGTCGTAGCCGGCAGAGACTAGGATCAAAGCCGGACGGAACTCGCGCAGTATGGGAACGAAAAAGCCGGCGAACGCCTCGGCGTAGAGATCCTCCCCGGATCTTCCGGGCAGCGGGACGTTCCCCGTGAAGCCCTTTCCACGGCCCTCGCCCGCCTCGTGGGCGTCGCCGGTTCCGGGGTAGAAGGGGCTCTGGTGGGCGGAGAGGTAGAGTACCTCCTCACTGCCGTAGAAGATGTCCTGGGTGCCGTTCCCGTGGTGGACGTCCCAGTCAAGGATGGCCACCCTATCGAGCCCCCGCGAGCGGGCATACTCTGCGGCCACGGCGGCGTTGTTGAGGAGGCAGAACCCCATCCCGTAGTCCCTTCCGGCGTGGTGACCCGGCGGGCGGGCGATGGCGAAGGCCGCCGTGCCTTCGAGGGCACTTTCGACCGCCCCGACGGCGGCCCCGGCCGCGAGCGTCGCGGCCTCCCAGGAGTCCTGGCTCAGGGCCGTGTCGAAGTCCACGTAGCCCCCGCCCCGCGCGGAGAGCTCCTCGAGGCTCTCCAGGTAGCGGGGCGCGTGGGCCGCTTCGAGGGCGTCCACCGGGGCGGGTTGGCAGGACCGGTGCTCCACCGGCACGCCGGCCCGCTCTGCCTCCTCTACCCCGGCGAGCGCCGCCGGGAACCGCTCCGGGGCCTCCACGCCGGCCATGCTGTTCACGTGGCGCTCGGAGGCGGGATCGCTGTAGACGTGCAACTCCTTGCCCTAGCCTACTACACCCGATTCGGGTGGCCCAGAGCCTCGAGGATATCTTCCGTGATCTTGGAGACCTCCTGGCTGGCGTCCACGACGGTGAGTACTCCCCGTTCTTCGTAGTACTCCTTTATCGCCTCGGCCTCCTCACGGTAAGCCTCTAGCTGTCGCCGGATAGCCTCCTCCGTGTCATCGTCGCGCTGCACGAACGGGCCGGGATCCTCGCCCTCCTCCGGGTCTGGGGGAGGGTCGTGGTCGAGGTGGTACACCCTGCCGGTGGCCAGAGAGTGCCGCCTACCGCTGGTGATCCGCTCGATCAACTCCTCGTCGCTGGGCCCTTCGAGCACGATCACGTGGTCTAGGGCGCCAGCGCTACGCTCTTTTAGCCCCTCGTCCAGCATGCGGGCCTGCTGTACGGTGCGCGGGATACCGTCAAGGATCCAACCCCCCGCGGGCTGGAGTTGGGGCCGCACCAGGTCCATGATGATGTCGTCAGGAACCGGCTCACCCCGGTCGCTGTAGCCTTTTAGCTCGCGCCCCAACTCGGTGCCGGCCTCTATCTGGTCTCGGACCAGGTCACCGGTCGAGATGCGCGCGTAGTTGAGCCTCCCCGAGACCAGTTGCGCCTGAGTGCCCTTGCCAGACCCCACCGGACCCAGCAACGATACCTTCATCCCGTTACCTCCTCCAATCCTTTGTTCGCGTTGCAGCCCATGGGCCGGGCGTGACACCATCTTAACGGTACCGGAATTTTCGGGCTCGTGGGTTAACATCTGCTAGACGACGAGTCTTGGAAGGAGCTTGTGGTGCGGCAGGAAGACGAACGTGTGCTGGGACGCGAGACGCGCGGGCCCATAGGGGCGGAGCAGTTGGATACGGTACCGTGGAACCACGCCGGCGCCGACGCGGTCGTCGAGTACTCGACGAGTGAGCTGACGGCGATCTGCCCGGTAACGAGACAGCCAGACTTCTACGAGCTCAAGCTCAGCTATCGCCCGGCGACTCGGCTGCTGGAGTCCAAAGCGATGAAGCTCTACCTGTGGGGCTTCAGGGACAGAGGTGTCTTTGCCGAGGACCTGGCCGCGATCCTCCTTGAAGACCTCATCGCCGCTTGCGAACCCGAAGAGATGACCGTGGACCTCACCCAACAGGTTCGAGGCGGGTTACAGATACGCACCGTTGTGCGGCATCCCTCCGAAAGGTAAGCTCGGGCAGGTGATCGGGGTAGGAGCCTAGACGACGTCCACGTCGGTGGTGTCTACATCGAGTACGCCGTCGAGAACCAGGATCTCCCTTACCGACTCGTCGAGGTCCTCCTGCGTCACTGCCCTGCCGCTCAGCTCCACGACGCCGTCTTTTACGGCGCGGACCTCCAGCTCGGTGCCGTTGATCAGGTCCTCCACGTCGTCTTTGAGGGTCTCGTTGTCCTCCATGGCGGGGTCTAGCTCTTCTTCACCGGTGTCGGGATCTATGTATACGTCGTTGCGCGGGTAGCCGGAGTCGACGGTGTTGGTCCCCTCGTCTTCCCAGCCTCCGGCCTCAGAGGCCTCACGCTGAGCTTCTTCCGTGGAGATCGCCTCGTCCGGGTCCGTCGGTGTCGTCACGAACTGGCCCTCGTGCTCGTAGTCCTCCACGCTGGACTGCCCGGGCGCGTAGCCCTCCGGGCTCTCCGCGTCCCCGAGGTGGTCGCCGGGCTCCTCGTCGGACGGGTCGGCGTGGAAGGTAGCGAGGTCGGCCTCCGCGTCGAGGTCAAGATCCCCGATCGGGAGCTCTACCTGCTCCTCCTCGTCGGTCTGGACGATCACGTGCGTTGTCTCACCCGTACTCTCATCGGTAACGACCTCCAGGATCCTCCCAACCTCCGTGCCGTCCTGCGTCCGCGCCTCGAGCCCTATCAAACCCTTCTCTTCCACACTACAAAACCTCCTCGTAACCGATACTGATCTACGCAATCACCTTTCTACCCTACCACGCCCGGTGCTACCGTCCGCCTTGATCTGCCGCCGAAACGTAATAAAATTTAAGCGTGTCGTACTCAGATTTTGCTTGGTTAGGTTTCAATGGGTACGGGAATGAGGGATCGAAGAGGCACAGATTTACAGGAGGCTGTTTAAAAGATGATATGTGAGAATTGCGGGATAAGGCCGGCGAGCGTGCAGGTCTCCCAGCAGCAAGGGGGGCAGCGCCGGACGGCCTACCTCTGCACCCAGTGTGCGCGGCAGCTCGGCATGATCGGGGGCGGGTTCGGGGGAAGCAATCCGTTCGAGATGCTGCAGAACCTTGTGCAGCAGCAGAATCAGGGGCCGGGCAACTTCTTCGAAGCCCTCTCGGGCGAGGCACGGGAGAGCGTTATGCGTGCTCGTGAGGCTTCGGCCGGGACTACGAAGACCAACGCTATCGGCACCGATCACCTGCTCACCGGTGTTGTGACCGGCGATAACGTCGCCACGGAGGCGTTGAGGCGTGCCGGCGCCGCTGTGGACAAGATGCGCTCCGACTTCGGCGGGCAGCGGGGCGACCCGGGTGACCAGGTCTACACCTTTACCCCGAGCGCCAAGCGAGCGTTGCAGCTTGCGTTCACGGCGGCGCGGCAGATGGGCTCGGCCCAGGTCGGGAGCGAGCACCTGCTCCTCGGCCTGCTCGGCGAGGGCGACGGCAACGCCTACCAGATACTCGCCCGCAACGGCGCCGGCGACGCGGACGCGTTGAGGCGTGAGATCGCGCGTCTCCTGCAGCAGCGCGGCCAGGTGGGACCGGTGCCGGGACCGGCACCCGGTGGTCCCGGCGGCGGTGGCTTCGGTCCTGGCGGCGGTGGCGGTTTCGGCGGTGGTGGTTTCGGTTCCGGTGGCGGTGGCTCTTTTGGTCCGGGTGGTCAGCAGGCCTCGCAGAGCCGGACGCCTACCCTGGATCAGGTCACTCGTGACCTTACCGAGGCGGCCCGCAACGGCGAGCTCGACCCGGTAATGGGCCGCGCCGAGGAGATAGGGCGTGCCGTGCGCATCCTCAGTCGTAGGACGAAGAACAACCCCGCCCTTATCGGCGAGCCCGGCGTCGGCAAGACGGCCATCGTCGAGGGGTTGGCCCAAAGGGTGGTAGCCGAAGAGGTGCCCGAGACGCTCAAGGACAAGCGCGTGCTCGCCCTCGACACCGGCGCACTGGTCGCGGGAACCCGCTTCCGAGGCGACTTCGAGGAGCGGATGAGTCAGATGATCAAGGAGCTGCAGTCCGAAGAGAGGAACATAATCCTGTTTATCGACGAGCTGCACACGATCGTAGGGGCCGGCGGGGCCGAGGGCGCCGTGAACGCCTCGAACATGCTCAAGCCGGCGCTGGCACGCGGGGAGCTTCAAGTCATCGGCGCGACCACACTCGAAGAGTACCGCAAGCACGTGGAGAAGGACCAGGCGCTCGAGCGACGCTTCCAGCCCGTGCTAGTGAGCGAGCCGACGGTGGACGAGGCCGTGGCCATCCTCTTTGGCCTGCGCGACCGCTACGAGGCGCATCACCGCGTGCGGATCTCGGACGACGCGCTCATCGCCGCCGCGCAGCTGGGCGATCGCTACATAACCGACCGCTACCTGCCGGACAAGGCCATAGACCTCCTCGACGAGGCCGCGGCTGAGGTCAGGCTCCGCTCGACGGTGCCGCCGGTGGACGTCAGGCGGATCGAGGAAGAGATAGCGCAGCTGGAGCGCGAGAAGGAGGACGCCGTCCGGGCCGAAACCTACGAGCAGGCCGCCGGCATAAAGCAGCGCATAGAGCAGTTGAGGGCGGAGCTCGACCAGCAACAGCAGGGCTGGGCCGGCTCGCGCGAGTCGAACGCCCCCGAGGTTACGCGCGAGGACATCGCCCGCATCCTCGAGGAGTGGACGGGCGTGCCCGCGACGAACATCGTCCAGGAGGAGGCCGAGAGGCTCTTGCAGCTCGAGTCGGTGCTGCACGAGCGGGTCGTCGGGCAGGAGAGGGCCGTCAAGGCCGTCGCCGAGGCGATCCGCAGGGCGCGGGCCGGCATCAAGGACCCGAACCGCCCGGTCGGCAGCTTCATCTTCCTCGGGCCCACGGGCGTTGGTAAGACCGAGCTCGCACGCACCCTCGCCGAGTTCCTCTTCGGTGAGGAAGACGCCATGATCCGGATTGACATGTCCGAGTTTCAGGAGCGTCACACGGTCAGTAGGCTCGTCGGGGCGCCTCCGGGCTACGTCGGTTACGAGGAGGCCGGGCAGCTCACCGAGCGGGTTAGGCGCCGTCCGTACAGCGTGGTTCTCTTCGATGAGATCGAAAAGGCCCATCCAGACGTCTTCAACACCATGCTGCAGATCCTCGACGACGGGCGCTTGACGGACGCGCAGGGACGTACGGTGAGCTTCCAGAACACGGTCATCATCATGACCTCCAACGTCGGGAGCCAGCA
>JALZFP010000263.1 GCA_030861485.1 Actinomycetota bacterium
GCCGCGAGCTCGAGAAGAACTGGCGCGAGGGTGGTGACGGCGAGAGCCAGGCCTCCATCGGGGAGAACGAGATCGCCGAGATCGTCTCCATGTGGACCGGCATCCCGGTCAAGAAGATGACCGAGGAGGAGACCGAGAAGCTCCTGAAGATGGAGGACGAGCTGCACAACCGCGTCGTTGGACAGAACGAGGCCATCAAGTCCGTCTCCCGCTCCATCCGGCGCACCTTCGCCGGCATAAAGGACCCGGACCGCCCGAGCGGCTCGTTCGTCTTCCTCGGGCCCACGGGCGTCGGCAAGACGGAGCTCGCGCGTACGCTCGCCGAGTACCTCTTCGGGGATCAAGAATCCATGATTCGGCTCGACATGTCCGAGTACATGGAGCGACACACGGTCAGCCGCCTGGTGGGTTCGCCTCCGGGCTACGTCGGCTACGATGAGGGCGGCCAGCTCACCGAGCAGGTCAGGCGGAAGCCCTACAGCGTGGTTCTCTTTGACGAAATAGAGAAGGCCCACCCCGACGTATTCAACATCCTGCTGCAGATCCTGGAGGACGGGCAGCTCACCGACGCGCAGGGCAGGACCGTAGACTTCAAGAACGTGGTCCTTATTATGACCTCGAACGTCGGCGCCCAGCACATCAATAAGACCAAGTCCTTGGGCTTCGGCTCGGACGACGAGGGTCTCTCTTACAAGGAGATGAAGGGTCGGGTTACGAGCGAGCTGCGCAAGATCTTCCGGCCCGAGCTGCTCAACAGGATCGACGAGATCATCGTGTTCCACAAGCTCGAACGCGAGGATATGCGTCACATCATCGAGATCCAGCTACGGCGCCTGCGCAAGCAGCTCGCCGACCGCGAGGTGACCGTAGAGTTTACCCGTGAGGCTCTGGACAAGCTATCGGAGGCTGGCTACGATCCGGCATTCGGCGCGAGGCCCCTCAAGCGCGTGCTGCAGCGCATGATCGAGGACCCGCTGAGCGAGATGATCCTTAGGGGCGAGGTACCCAACGGCTCCAAGGTCATAATCGAGCCGAACGACATAAACTACGAGGACGTCGCTGAGGACGAGTCCATAGTGAGCATCAAGGTTACCCAACCCAAAGAGGTTGTAAAGGCCGAGCAGTAGGGGCAGCAAAACAACTCTACTGAGCCGGGGCACGAGAGCGCCCCGGCTCTTTTTTCTGCCGATTTCTCTTTTCTATACCGTACAATCACCTTATGGCAAAGACTTTATTCATGTGTTCTAACTGCGGGCACACTGAGCCGAAGTGGCTCGGGCGATGCCCGGATTGCGGGGAGTGGAGTACCTTTGTCGAGGAGGCGCGGGACGATAAAAAGGCCGTAGGGTTCGCGGCGCGGGCGGCGAACGCGAAGGTGCCCAAGCGGGCTGCCGGCACGACGTTGGCGCTACATGAGGTGCAAACCGAGCGTGAGGGTGGCAGGACGGATACCGGGGTCGGGGAGCTGAACCGGGTTCTGGGCGGTGGAATCGTGCCGGGCTCGATGGTCCTCGTCGGCGGGGAACCGGGGGTCGGGAAGAGTACGCTGCTGCTGCAGGTGATGGGGCACCTCGGCGAGGGGTGCATGATGGTCTCGGGTGAGGAGTCCACCCGGCAGGTGGCTCTCAGCGCCCGGCGTTTAGGGGTGGGGGATGCAGGATTCAGGGTTCTCTCAGAGACGGATGTGGACGTGATAGAGGCGACGATCCTGCAAGAGCGGCCGGAGGTGGTGGTGGTGGACTCGATCCAGACGCTCTACTCGCCGGAGCTTACAGGGGCGCCGGGGGGCGTGGGGCAGGTGCGGGAGACGGCCGCCCGGCTCATGCGGCTCGCCAAGGCCGAAGGCATCGCCGTTATGCTTGTCGGGCACGTAACGAAGGAGGGCTCTATCGCCGGGCCGCGGGTGCTTGAGCACATGGTGGATACGGTCCTGCAGTTCGAGGGGGACCGCTATCAGTCCTTCCGCGTACTGCGCGCTCTAAAGAACCGTTTCGGCTCCACGAATGAAGTTGGGGTATTCGAGATGACGGGAGGAGGAATGGTCGAGGTCGAGGACCCATCGGCGTTCTTCCTGTCGCGCAGAGAGGGCGGGACGCCTCCTGGGGTCGTGACGGTGTGCCTTTTGGAGGGGACGCGGCCGATGTTGGTAGAGATAGAGAGCCTGGTGGCGCCGAGCCCGCTCGCCATTCCACGGCGTGTTGCTAACGGGATCGAGGTCGGGCGGGTGAACATGCTGTGCGCGGTCTTGAGCCGGCGTGCGGGGCTCGTGCTCGGGGACCAGGACGTCTACGTAAACGTGACCGGGGGCGTTAGGGTCGAGGAGCCGGCGGCGGATCTTGGGGTGGCGCTGGCCATCGCCTCGGCTTTGAGAGATCGTCCCGTGGAGGCGGGGGCGGCGTGCTTTGGGGAGGTGGGGTTGACGGGGGATGTGCGGTTCGTCGCCGGCGCTCCGCGGCGGGTCGCTGAACTGCTTAAGCTCGGCTTCGGGCGTATAATAACTCCTGAAGGCATACCCGAGGGCCCCCGAAGCGGCGCCAAAAACGGCAGCCCGAACGGCCGGGCCGGAGGAGAAGTTGCGGTGATTGAGGTCAAGACGCTTGAAGAGGCCGTGAGGACGGCGCTCTCTCTATGAGTTCTCGGCGGGATCTCCCGGCCGAGCTTTCGGGCGCCCTGGATCTGGTGGCGCCGGGGACAGAGTTCCGGGATGGTATAGATAACATTATCCGGGCACATAATGGGGCCCTCATCGCTGTTGCCAACCCGCATAAGCTTGAGAGGCTCAACCTTATCTCTGGCGGCATAAAGATAGAGGCCGAGTTCACTCCTATGCGTCTCTACGAGCTGGCGAAGATGGACGGAGCTTTGATAGTCTCGCCGGACCTCTCCCACATCCACTACGCCAACGCTCAGCTCACCCCTGACCCTACGCTCCCGTCGGAGGAGACGGGTCTGAGGCACCTGACCGGCCACCGCACCGCCCAGCAGACGGGCGACCTCGTCGTGGTCGTCTCCGAGCGGCGCCGGATCGTTAGCCTCTACCGGGGCGCCTACGGGCCGCACGTTCTCGAGGATATAGGCGTCGTGCTCAGCAAGGCGGACTCGGCCCTGGCTACCCTTGAAAAGTTCATCCGACGTCTGCGTGATGAGGCTCGCACGCTCACCCTGCACGAGTACGATGGGGTAGTGACCCTGCGGGAGGTAGTGGGAGCAGTGGCGACCTTCGAGTACTCGGTAAGGATAGCCGGGGAGATCGAGAACTACGTCAGAGAGCTCGGAGAAGAGGGTAGGCTCGTCGAGATGCAGCTCGAACAGGCCTTCCACGACGTCCCGGAGCAGTACGATGCGTTGATCCGGGACTACGCCGCCGAGATGATGGACCACAAGGAGATCCGTAATAACCTGCACGGACTCTCTAACGAGGAGCTCTCCGACCCGGTCGAGCTCGCCCAGATCCTGGGCTACGATGATGTCGGGCCGTTGGAGGAGTTCTTCCTCAAACCACGCGGCTACAGGCAGCTGGAGCGCGTACCGCGCCTGCCGAACAGGGTGGCTGAGAAGCTCATCGAGGAGTTCGGCACCTTAAAGGAGCTACTAGAGGCGAGCGAAGAGGACCTCGACGACGTGGAGGGCGTGGGCCAGGCACGCGCGAGGGCCATCCGGCGCAACCTCAAACGACAGCGCTCTGTGGAGAGCACGGGGGAGGTTTTGTAGGGTGGCGGAGCAGGAAGGGAGCGCGTCCAAGAGCGGTACCCGCATCACCTTCACCGAAGGGGATTTCGTTGTCTACCCCAACCACGGCGCGGGGTGTATAGCCGGGATCGAGGAGAAGACCATACTCGGTGAGGTTCGCCGCTACTATGTTGTCTATCTGCCGGATACCGAGCTCACGGTGAGTATCCCCGCCGATGGCGACGACACGGGCTTGAGGGCATGCGCCAGCGAGGAGAACATTATGAGGGCTCTCGCGCTTCTCGGGGCTGATGCCACCCACATGCCCTCCAACTGGAACCACCGGCTCAAGCACAACCGGGAGAAGCTAAAGAGCGGCGAGATAGAGCAGGTCGCCGAGGTGGTTCGGAACCTCTCCGTCCACGGCGCTGAGAACGGCCTCTCTACCGGAGAACGAAACATGCTCATCAAGGCCCGACAGATCTTGGCCTCCGAGATCGCGCTCGCTCGCAGCATTGAGGTCGCCGAGGCCGAGCGGCTCGTGGACGATGCCCTAAAAGACGGAGCCCGATAACCCCTCTCGTGCCGGACCATAGTCCTCACCCAGTAGTCGTGGCGCTCGTGCTCGCCGGCGGCACTGGCAGCCGGATGGGGCACCCCAAGCAGTTTATCGACCTTTTGGGGATGCCCGCCCTTCTACGTACCCTGCGCGCCTTTGAAGAGGCTCGGGGGGTGGCACGCGTCTACGTCGTTGGCGACGCGGGGCGTGTAGGGAGTCTCGCCAGAGAAGCGGGCGTGAGCAAGTATGCCGGCTGCTCACCTCCCGGCGAAAGCCGCTCGCTCTCAACCCGAAACGGCCTCTCGCTGCTCGATAGAGAAAGCCCCGAGACGGTAGTCCTCGTCCACGACGGGTCCCGCTGCCTAGTAACCCGGGAGCTGGTAGAGCGC
>JALZFP010000281.1 GCA_030861485.1 Actinomycetota bacterium
TGTCCCTCAGCATGGCCCGTGCGATGGAGACGCGCTGGCGCTGCCCGCCCGAGAGGCTCTCCCCGCGCTCGCTCAGGATGGTCTCGTACCCCTCCGGCATCTCCCGGATAAAGTCGTCGGCGCCGGCAAGCCGGGCGGCTTCTTCGATCTCTTCTATCGACGCCCCGGGTTTTCCGTAAGCTATGTTCTCCGCGACACTAGCCCTGAAGAGCATCGGCTCCTGGGGCACGAACGTGATAGCGTCTCGTAAAGACTTGAGGGTGTACCCCTTCACGTCCTCCCCGTCCACTAGCACGCGGCCTTCGTTGGGATCGTAGAGGCGGGCAAGCAGGCTCGTCACGGTGGTTTTGCCCGCGCCGCTCACACCCACGAGCGCAACCCGGCTCCCGGGCTCCACGTCGAAGCTCACCCCGCGCAACACCTCCCCGGCCTCTTCTCCATAGGCGAAGTGGACATCTTCGAAGGTGACGCGGCCCACAAAGGGCGGCGCCGGCCTGGCGTCGGGGACGTCTTTTACGGCCGGCTCGGCGGTGAGCAGCTCGATGATGCGCTCGCCGGAGACGAGGGATTTGCCGATCTGGTTTACCTGCCGGCTCAGGGCCCAAAGGGGCGAGAGGAAGAGCCCGAGGTAGGACACGAAGACCGTTAGCCCGCCGATTGAGAGGGTCCCGGCGAGTACCTGGCGGGTGCCGAAGTATACGACTAGCGCCGTGCCGACCCCACCTACCAGCCCCAAGAGGATGCTGAACTTCGCCTCTATGAGCGAGGAATCGACGCTCGCGGAGAGGGAGTCGCGGCTCTCTTTGCGGAAGCGGTCTATCTCGTCGCGCTCGCGGGCAAAGATCTTGACCGCCCGGATTCCGGTTACGGCTTCCTGGATAACCGATGCTATAGCGCCCTCTTTGGCGCGGACGACGCGCATCCTCTCTATAAGGGCCTGCCGGTACCTACGGACGGCCAGGAAGAGAAAGGGCACGGTAACGAGAGCCAAAGCGGTCAGGCTCGGGCTCATCCAGAGCATCACGACGAGCATACCGATCAGGATAAGGAAGCTCGACCCGACCTCGACCACGGAGTCCACGAGTAGGCTGCGAACCTCTTTGACGTCGCTGGTAACGCGGGTGATGGTGTCACCGGTCCGCCGCGCCCCGTGGTAGTCGAGCCCTAAAGAGTGCACCTTACGGTACAGCGCGTCGCGCATGTCGAAGACGGTCTCCTGGCCGAGCTTACTGAGAAGGTAGCGCCGGAAGGCCGTAACGGTTCGGCTAGCGCTGGAGATAAGCACGAGCAGCACGACGATCCCGACGAGCAAAACCTGTCCGCTTACCGGCAAAGGCACCGTCTCGGTCCCCGGCTCTGCCCCTATTACGTAGTCCAAAATGAGGGCCAGCGGCCACGGCTGGGCGAGGCTGGTCGCCGTCTCTAAAAGCAGCAGGACGAGCGCGAGAGCGAGACCCATCTTGCGCGGCCTCAGAAACGGCGTGAAGTGCGAGAGCGCCGTTCCGAAGCGCCGTAACCCCTCAGCTACCTTCAAGTATTCTTTCTTGAATCTATTTCCAACCATAAGGTTAGGATACCGCACCGCGAAAGAGTAGAATGTGTCGGAAAACCCCACGAGAGGCTGGAGGTATGCTTGGCGAGAAGGGTTGTGGCCGCGGTAGAAGACCTGCTGTTCAGGAGCAAGATCTCCGAGACCGCCAACACTCTGGGCGTCGAGGCCCTCTTCCCGCGCAGCGGGGAGAAGCTCATCGAAAGAACCTATGAGTCTCCGCCGGACCTCCTTATCCTCGACCTCAACTCGGCGCGTTTTAAACCCCTTCAGCTCCTAGAGCAACTCAAGTCCGACGAGGTTTCCCGAGGCGTGCCCGTGGTCGGCTTCCTCTCCCACGTCCAGAAGGATCTGGCCGTCGCCGCCCGCGAGTCCGGCTGCGACCGCGTGATGGCCCGTAGCGCCTTTACCAGAGATCTGCCGGAGATACTGGCCGGCGGTAGCGACGGCGGCCCCGGTGCCTGAGCTCGGACGCTGGGAACGTCTCTCCTCCGAGAAGCTCGTCGAGACCCCGTACTTCGCCTTGCGCTCGGACCGGCTTCGCCTGCCCGACGGTGCGATAAAGGACCCATACTACGTCATCGAACGTCCCGACGCCGCCATCGTCTTCCCGCTGACCGGGGAAGGCGAGGTGGTGCTCGTGCGCCAGTACCGACCCGCGATAAGGAGGTTGGAGCTCGGGCTGCCCGCGGGGCTCGTCGAGAAGGGCGAGGAGCCTGAGAAGGCGGCCCGCCGAGAGCTCTCAGAGGAGACCGGCTACGCGGGGGGCGAGTGGGAGTCTCTAGGCGCCGTAGCCTCCTCGCCGAGCCTCAAGGACAACTGGGCGCACCTCTACCTCGCCCGAGGGGTCGAGCTTTCCGCATCCCAGCAGCCCGATGAGTACGAGCGACTCGAGATCGTAACCATGCCGGCCGGGGAGCTTCTGCCCAAGATCTGGGCTGGCGAGATCGTCAGCTCCAGCGGGGTCGCCGCGATACTCCTCGCCCTCGACAGGCTGGGCTAGAAAATTCGCACCCGAGTAGGTATCCGGTCCACCGGGGTTCCCATTTCGTATACGATATAGTTCAGCCTTTGCACCGCCGGGCGCACTACAGAGTCTGGTAAGACGGTTCTTTCTGAGACACGCTGAAGCACTGCGCGAGGAGTGGGAGACTACGCACATGGACCGCAGAGCGGCGAGGACGACGGTGAGGGCACTAGATGACGCGGGTGACGACCTCGAGCAGATGGCCAGGGAGGTACGAATAGGCCTGCTCAGTTCCCCCAAGGACCTCTCGCCCTGGCCTAAGTATTTCTACGACGTGAAGGGCTCGGATCTCTTCGAGGAGATAACGACCCTCCCCGAGTACTATCAGACCCGTACGGAGCTCTCGATCCTCCAGGAGAAGGCGCCGGAGATCGTCGCGCGCACCCGCTGCCGGGAGCTCGTCGAGCTCGGGAGCGGCTCGGCGAGCAAGACGCGTACCCTGCTCGACGCGATGACGGCGAAGCAGGGACGCTCTGTACAAGACCCGGCACGCTACGTCCCGTTCGACGTCAGCGAGAGCGCGCTCAAGAGTAGCGCGGAGAGGATACTCGCGGAGTATCCGGCCCTGGAAATCCAGGGCTTCGTCGGGGACTTCGACCACTCCTTAGAACGCTTGTTGTCCCGCCCCCGATCCCCAAACGGGCTCAGGAGGCTCGTTATCTTTCTCGGGGGGACCATCGGCAACTTCACGCCGGAGAAGCGGCGAGAGTTTTTGGGCAGACTAAGGTCCGGGCTTGAAGAAGGGGACCACCTTCTCGTCGGGATAGACCTCGTCAAGGACGCGCGCGTCCTTGAGGCAGCCTACGAGGACACGGCCGGGGTGACGGCCAGATTCAACAAGAATCTGCTGAGCGTCCTGAACCGCAAGCTCGCCGGGGAGTTTGACCCGGAGCTCTTCGATCACCGGGCAACCTACAATTCAGAAAAGTCGCGCATAGAGATGTGGCTCGACTCGAAGGTCGAACAGAGGGTGCCGGTGGCGGCACTGGGTCTCGAAGTTCCCTTTAAGGAGGGAGAAGGAGTGCGCACGGAGATCAGCACCAAATTCACCCCCGAGTCGGTGGCCGAAGCGTTCGAGGAGGCCGGCCTCCGGTTGCTCGACCTCTACACCGACGAGGAAGATCTCTTTGGGCTCGCGCTCGGCGAGCCCGTCTAAAATCCGGTCTACACTAACCCTCCGAGAGCGGCGTGCTAGAGTAGCGCGCCCAAGAGCCCCTTCTCCACTCTTATGGTTTGTCCCGCTCGCCGACCTCGGCCGGCGGGCTCGTCGCCTCGACTGCGGTAAAGGGTTCGAGGATCTTGTACGTGTGCACAGCATCTTTGGGCACCAGCCAGGAGTCGCCGGGCTCGAGAAGTACCATCTGCCCCTCCAGGTGCAGCTCGGCACGGCCCTCGACCACGTAGCCGACGGTCTCGTACTCGCGCGCGGCCTCGGGCTTGGGCTCTCCCGGCTCCTCCCCGTCCCAGAGGCGCATGGAGACCGCCTTGCCGGTGGCGAGGTACTTCTGGCCCATCTCTCCCCTCGGTGAGTGCTCAGAGCTGACCTTTTTGACGCTCTTGTCCTCGGTCATGTCTCCCTCCTGATTCTCAAAGTTACAGCTTGCTTCAGTCGGCAACCTTACCCGCTACCGGACAGGTTACAACGATCAGAGCTCGTCCGCCGGTAGCTCGAAGCCGGTCTCACCTTTGTAGTTGCCGACGAG
>JALZFP010000306.1 GCA_030861485.1 Actinomycetota bacterium
GAGGACGTCCACCTCAACGGCGTCGGTACGCTGCACGGCGGTGTATATGCCTCCCTCATGGACAACGCCATGGGCCTCTCGGTGCTGGCGCTGGTGGGCGTCAGGACGGCCACGATAGAGATGAACGTGCACTTCCTGGGAGCAGTCAGCGGGGGGCGCATAACCTGCGAGAGCGAGGTGATCCACCGCACCCGCCGGACGGCGACCGCCGAGGCGAAGGTCCGCGACGCCGACGGCAACCTCGTCGCCATGGGAACTGGAGCGTTCCGGGTCTTCGAGAAGAAGGGCAACGCGATCGTTTGAGCCTGACCGCTTAAAGCGCCTGTTACGGCGTGTGACCCGGCAGACGGTTAACCGCAGTGACCGAAGAAACGTGAGGCGATTCGAGCCATAACTGCGGCGAGTGCCCGCCCTGCCTAGTGTAGGCAGTTTGATGAGCAGGACGAGAGCGCGTAACTACTAGATCAGCATCAACTCTGGGGACGAGCGCCGAAGCGGTGAGGATGCACGTCAAACGCGGTTCCCTAAGGAGGTAGCCAGTTGAGGTTTTCATCACCCCTCGAACTGTGTGGCCCGCATTTTACGGGTAGTGCACTTGTAGAAACGCGCTCATCCCGCCCGGGGGATGATGGAGGCTACGACTGCCGTCCGGGGACCAGGGCTCGGGCCATCACGGGCGTCGGGCCCGTGATGCTCGGTCAACTTTTTGCTCCCTTCGATGTTCCGGCAGGCTAGCCCGGGTCGTTCATCGTGTAGGATATGCGTCTGTGAATATTCTGTTAAGGAGATGTCGGCGAAGGAGTTGCGATGAGTGAGCTGCTCGCCGGCATCGGTCAATGGGCCGTGGAGATCGTCTACTCCTTTGGCTACTGGGGCGTGTTCGTCATGGTCGCGCTGATGAACCTGCACGTGCTGCCGCTGCCCACGCAGCTCCCCCTGTGTTTGGGCGGCTTCCTGGTAGGTCAGGGGCAGTTCTCGTTCCTCGGGATGCTGGGGGCCTCGACGGCGGGGGCGGTGGCCGCCTCGCAAGTTTTGTACCATGTGGGGGTTTGGATCGGCGAGGATCGACTGCGCAAGATCATCGTGCGCTTCGAGCGGTACAGGCTAGTCTTCACCGAAGACCTGGACAAGGCGATGGGAGAGTTCCAGCGTTACGGCGGTACAGCCATCTTGATCGGCCACCTCGTCCCGACCGTCGGCGCCCTTATCTCGGTGCCCGCGGGCATCAGGCGTATGCCGATCTTCGGCCGGTTCATGTTCTACACCGTCCTTGGGAGCGCCTCGTGGAACGGGATTTTTATCGTCCTCGGGTGGGTGCTCGGCGCGAACTGGATGGTGGTGAAACAGTACACGACGATAATCGAGATCGTGGTGTTGGCCGCCATGGTGGGCGGGGTGATCTGGTTCGTGCAGCGCCGGTGGAGGGCGGCGCGCAGACACTCGTAGACGAGAAAAGCTCGCCGCCTTTCGTCCGCCCCAGCGTTCTAGCCCTACTCACCCGAACAACACGAAGCTTACCGTGCCCGAGGCTACTACATCCTCTCCTTTTCTAGCGTGTACCTCGAAGTCGTAGAGGCAGCCTTCCGCGGTCTCTTCGGAGCCGGTGACGTGACCGTCGACCAAGATCTCGTCTCCAGGGTAGACCATGCCGGAGAAGCGAACCTTTAGCTCCCGTACGTAGCCGTGCTCCAGATAGGGGGAGAATGGGAGAGCCATCGCGGCGGCTGTGAGCATCCCGTGGGCGATCACGCCGGGGAGGCCCGCTTCTTCGGCGGCCTTGTCGGAGGTGTGGATCGGGTTGTAGTCGCCCGAGGCTTTTGCGTAGCTGGCTAGCTGCGTCCTCGTGACCGGCGGGAGCGCTCGCTCGTCTAGCTCGTCCCCCACTCGCCAAGCCGGCTTCGCACCGCTCACAGCCCGAGGCTCTCCCTCATGCCCGGCGTGAGGACGGCGGTGTCGAGCATGGTGAATATACGCTTCCCCTCGGGGCCCTCCCCGACACGCTCGGAGATCAAAAACCCCAAGGTGCCCTCGCGACCGTCCTTTTCGTAGTAGTCCTTGACCTCCACGTAGCACCGCACCTCCTCCCCTACGAAGAGCGGCCGTTTGTAGCGTATCCGGTGCTCGCCGTGGATAAACCCCTGCCCCGGCGACCCTATGCCTTCCACCTCTCCGTAACTGAAGGTCCGCGCGAACGTTGGCGGCGCGATGAGCCCGCCATAACGGCTCGCCTTCGCCGCCTCCTCGTCCACGTAGAACGGGTTCGGATCGTTGATGGCCTCGGCGAACTTCCTCACGGCCTCCCTCTCGACGACGTTGACTATGGGCTCAGAGCGCTGGCCGATGAACCGTTCGAAGGGCACGCTAATCCTCCGAGTCTTCCGGGTACTCATATAATGGCTACATCTTTCATTCTACGCCACCCGGTCTTCGAAGCGATGTCTAATCTCAAGCGGTACAATGCCCTCACCGGGCGTGGGATTTCCCAGGGGATCTCTACTACCGGGAGGGGTGGGCAAACGTCGCAGACATACTAAGGCGGCGAGCTCCCGTCGCTTGGGGCGCCGCGTCGGCGAGCCAGCAAGCCTCTTTATACGCGATACGGGTGAAGACAGATTTCGTCCTGGACGTGCGAAAGGAGAGTTGAGGTTTGTCAGAAGGAACGAGGCCGGGCGCGGACCCGTTGGAGCTCTGGAGGCGCTGGTATGACGCGAGCCTTGAGGCGTGGGCAAACTTCCTACCGGGGGGCGACGGAGGTTCACGCATGGACCCCTTTGCTCCTTACCGCCGGTTTTTCGAGGGCCTGCAAGAAGAAGACGCCGCCGGACCCGAGAACCTGTACGAAACCTGGCTGCGCTGGACACAGGCGACCTTCCGAACCTGGCAGAGGGCCGTGGAGACGGGGGCGAGGCTCGCGGAGCTCGCGGCCCCGCGCTACGTAGAGGCCGCACAGGAGATGCAAAAACAATTGCTGAACGGGAAAGATGGCTTTCCCACGGACCCCCTGGACTTCTACAAGAGGCTGTACAACGCCACGAGCAGGCCGTTTGCCAAACTCGCCGATGACGTTTTGAGGGACGAGGATTACCTCGAGATCTCCAAACGCTCCCTCGGCTACTACTCGGTCCTCGACGGCATCTTCCGCCGCGCCTCTGAGCAGTTCTTCGGCAATCTCCGGCTGCCCACCGTCTCGGACACCACCCAGATAGCAGGGCTCGTTGTAGGCCTGGACGACAGGGTCGACCGCCTGGAGGAGATGTTGGAGGACTTCGAGGAGCGTCTGGATCGGGTCGAGGAGAAGTTGGAAGGGCTGGACCGCATCGAGGACAAGCTGGATCGGCTGCTCGCTGCGACGAGCGAGGAGTCAGCCTAAGTAAGGGAGGAGCCAGAAAATGGCAAACGAGAACGGCGCACCCGCGGACCTTTGGGACCTCTTCGACAAGTACGCCGAGGGCATCAAAACCATCGTCGAAGGCGCCCAGGCCGATACCGGCCAGACGCCCAAAGAGGTGATCTGGACCAAAAACAAGGCCAAGCTTTACCACTACCAGAGTCAGGCCGAAAAGAAGCACCCGGTCCCCGTGCTCCTGATCTACGCGCTCGTCAACCGCTCGTATATCCTGGACCTCGTACCTGGCAACAGCTTCGTCGAGCACCTGCTGAACGAGGGCTTCGACGTGTACATGCTCGACTGGGGCATCCCGGGCCGGGAGGACAAGGACCTCTCGTTCGAGAACTACGTCCTCGACTACATGCCCCGCGCGGTCAAGAAGGTCTTGAGGAACTCGGGTGCCGAGGAGTTTACCCTCTTCGGCTACTGCATGGGCGGCACGATGGCCGCCATGTACGCCGCCCTCTTCCCCGACAAGCCCCTCAAAAACCTGGTCCTGCTCGCGGCGCCCATAGACTTCGCGCCGGAGAAGTCGGACCTCTACGGGCTGTGGTTCAGCGAGAAGTACCAGGACCCGGACATGATCATGGAGACCTTTGGCAACGTGCCGGCGTCTCTGGCCTACGCGGGTACCGCCACGCTCCGGCCCGTAGATAACTACATCGGCGCGTACATGACTATGTGGGACCTCCTCATGAAGGACAAGCTCACGAACGGCTGGCGGGCGATGAACAAGTGGGCCAACGATCCCGTGCCGGTGCCCGGCGCCGCCTTCAAGCAGTGGATAGAAGACTTCTACCAGCAGAACAAGCTCGTCACAGGCGAGCTCATGCTGCGCGGCCGCCGGGTGGACCTCTCGAACATAGAATGTCCCGTCCTGAACCTCGCAGGCGAGAAGGACCACCTTGTCTTCTGTGGCCAGGCCGAAGCGACGATGGACCTCATCAGCAGCGAGGATAAGGACTTTGTCGTCCTTGATGCCGGCCACGTGGGACTGGTCATGGGCCGCAGCGCCAAAAAGGGACTGTGGCCGCAGGTGAGCAACTGGCTAGAGACCCGCTCAGGGTAGCAAAACAACGGATAGCTTTGCCGGAGGGCCCGGTCTGACGGTGGGCCCCTTCGTGCGGGGGCGTCGTTCTACGACGAGGGATATCGGAGGGCACAAGGGGTGGCAGCGCAACCCGGCCCGACGCGACCGACTACGGGCCTTCACACCCTTTCGACCATATCCAAGACCGAGTTCGCAACCCAGCAGCCTCCTTCGGGATGCCCCGAAGCTCACGTCTTCCTCAACGCTACACCGGTCCTGCTTGAGACCTAAAAACCCTTGTTGCTACAATGTTCCAGGCCAACCTCGGGAAAGGGAGTTTACTTTGCAGCAAGAACAACAAGGAAAAGTGTACCGTACCGAGCTTACACCCGTGAGCTTCCTCAGGCGAAGTGCTTATATG
>JALZFP010000325.1 GCA_030861485.1 Actinomycetota bacterium
GCGATGACGAACAGAAGGGTGACTCCCGCCAGCAGGACGAATAGGTTGGCTGGAAAGCCCTCGAAGATGTTATCGGCGCTCAGGCCCCCGAGAGTAGTACCGATAAGAAAAGCGGCGACAAAGCCCATGATACCGAGGTTGATCGGCAAGACCGTGCCGATAATGAACATGACGACGAGTACGATTATCGAGATAATTTCCGGACCCATAAAATACCTCCGTCACGCAGTTAGAACCTTGATCTTGCATTGTCGAGCCGGAACGGTCTTTGAGGTTGCTAGACTCTTACGGCCACACCATCTCGACAAGCTCTCGGATAATCTCGTCGTTCCCCGATCGTCTCTGTTAACCCACCTTCGACAGTACTAATTGGAGCAGCTCTCCGACCTCGCTGGGCCGGTCGGCGACAAGCGCCCCCGCCCCTTCTAGAGCAGCAACCTTGTCTTCGACCGTCCCTTTCCCAGCAGTGATGATCGCCCCCGCGTGGCCCATCTTCGTTCCCTTGGGCGCCGTCCTACCCCCCATAGAAGCGACCAGCGGCTTGGAAAAGGTTCCATCTTCTATCGCCTCGGCCACCTCTTCTTCCATCGTCCCACCGAGCTCGCCGATGATGACCACACCGTCGGTCTCGGGGTCCTCCTCGAACAAGGGCAGCACCTCGGCAAACCTGGTTAGAGGCACGGCGTCTCCACCTATGCCCACCAAGGACGAAGTTCCGAAGCCGCTCTTGACTATCTCGGCCGTGATCTCGTTTGTCAGCGACCCACTCCGCGTCATGACGCCGATGCGACCAGGACGGTAGACGCGCTCTATCCAGTAGGGGAAGAACCCCATCATCGCCTCGCCCGTCGAGATCACCCCCGAGGTGTTTCCCCCGATTACCATCGCACCAGCGGAGCGGGCGGCTCTCCTTATTCGCAGAGCATCGTGCACGGGGATCCCTTCAGCCAGGACGACGACGGTCTTGATTCCGGCGTCCAGCGCCTCGTATATCGCGTCTTTGGCGAAACCAGGCGGCACGAAGAGTAGAGAGGCGTCTGCCGGAAACTCCTCGGTGGCCCGCCGCACGGTATTAAAGACGGGCACCCCCTCGATGTCCTCCCCCTCCTTGCCGGGTGTTACGCCAGCCACGACGTTCGTGCCGAGCTCGATCATGTGCTTGGTCCAGAACCTTCCTTCCTGGCCGGTAGCCCCCTGGACCAACACCCGCGTCGTCGAATCTATGATAACGCTCATCTCTTTGCACTCCCCGCAAGCTCGATGGCTTTCTCCACCGCTTCTTCGGTATCCTCCAACGGCTCGAGACCGACCTCGCCGAGAAGGTCGCGCACCTTCTCTTCTCCGGTCCCCCGGATGGCCGTAACTATGGGGAAGTCCGGGTCCAGTCGTTTGATCGCCTCGACCAGGTCCTCGGCGATGACGTCCGCGCGGGCGATGGTCCCGAACGTGACGACCAGGACGACCTTCGGCTCGGTCTTCATCATGAGCTCCAGGGCCTTTGCGGCCTTCCGGTAGTTCGGCCCGCCGAACTCTACGTAGCTGTCCACGCTCCCGCCGCCGTAGTTGATCAGGTCGTAAACGACGTTCGTCAGACCGGCCCCCGCGCACAGAAGGCCGATGTCTCCATCGAACTTGAGGTAGGGGATTCCTTCCTGGGACGCCTCGTACGCGATGTCGCTCTCAAAGAAATCCCTGCTCAGGGAGAAACGCTCCTGGCGGGGTAGCGCATCGTCATCTATGGTTATCTTCCCGTCCGCAGCAACGAGGTCGCCTTGCCGCGTTATCACCAGCGGGTTGATCTCCACCAGTTCGGCGTCGTACTTCTGGAACAGGTTGTAGAGGTTCAGAAGCATCGTACTGCCCTGCTTGACCCCGCTCCATTTAAGACCTAACCCAAACATCACGCTGCGCGCCTGGAAAGGCAGCAACCCTTCAGATATATCAACGTGCTCTTTGATGATCTTCTCAGGTGTATGCTGAGCGACCTCCTCGATATCCACCCCGCCCTCGGCGCTGGCCATGATCAATGCCGAACCCGACACGGGCTCGGGGGTGATAGACAGATAGAGCTCCTTGTCTATATCCAGGGCTTGCTCGACGAGCAGACCATGCCCGTCCTCGAGCCTCCCAAGAATCTGCTCCGACTTCGCCCGAACCTCATCGCTCGTGGAGGCGAGTTGTATCAACCCCGCTTTTCCGCGACCACCCTGAAGGACCTGGGCCTTGATCGCACACGGTAGCCCGACCTCTTCTGCCACCCCGTCGAGCCCGGACACGCTGCTTACCAGCTTTCCCTCAGGAATGGGTATACCTGCTTCCTGGAAGAGTTCTTTAGCCTGGTGCTCGAACAGCTTCATGACGAGCTACACCCCTTCTTTAGCGCCCGTACTTGGAGAAGTAAGACCCCAGAAGCTCTTCCTGGGTCGGAACCACCTCCGGGATAAGCCGGGACACCTTGGTGATGTTCAGGAAGTGCTTGTAGGAGAGGTTCTCGTCGATGTTGTTCCCGGCCCAGCTACCGCCCCCCATGGAGAGCGTGAAGTTCAGACCGTTATCGAAGCTGCCCCCGTTGCCGAAGACCTGGATCTGGTTGATCAGCAACCGGCACACGTCCATCTCCAGGCCGATGCGCTCGATGTTGGACTCGTCGGTGGTATGCAAGCCACACGAGTGTCCCAGGCCCACGTAGTTGAGGATTCCTTTGGTCAGATCCAGCGCTTCGTCGAAGTCCGCAGCCTTATAGACGGTGAGGACCACCGCGAGCTTCTCTCCCGAGAAAAGGTCCTCCTCCCCCACACCTTTCCCTTCGACCATAAAGAAGGAAGCTTCCCGCGCTTCGGGATTGTCCAGCCCGGCGATCTCGGCTATAACCGAGGGAGCTTTGCATAGGGTCTCGCCGCTGCGCTTCCCCTCTCCGGGCCACAGTGCCTCCTTGAGCAGCTCGCGTTCCTCGTCGTCGCAGAAGTATCCGCCCTCCCTCTTGAGGGCTTCGACCATCTCCTCGTAGACCGGAGCCTCGATGACGACCGAGTTATCGTTCGAGCAGCTCGTCCCGTAGTCGAAGGTCTTGCTTATCCGGATTTTGTGCGCTGCCTCCTCTATCCTCGCGGTGGAGTCAACGACCGAGACGACGTTCCCCGCGCTGACGCAGGCATTCGGGGTCCCGCTGGTCTGGCCGGACCGGACGTTGTTGGCAGACCCGGTGACCGTCAAAAAGTCCGCCTGCTTCATCAGTTCTTGCGTCATCTCTTTGTCGACCTTCGGCAGCATCTGCACCAGATCGAGGGGCGCCCCGACCTTGGAAAGCTCCTCGTGTATGTATTGCAGAAGGAGCTCGCAGGTCGAAGCCCCTTTCGGGGAAGGAGCGATGATCACCGCGTTGCGTCCCTTCAGCGCCATCATGGTCTTGTTGGCCGGCGTCGCCCCCGGATTGGTAGAGGGCGTTACGGCGGCGACGACCCCTACGGGTTTGGCGATCTTCGTGATACCTTTCTCCTCGTCAACCTCGATCACGCCCACCGATTTGGCCGACGGGTCCAAAAGATCCCGCAAGGTACCCAAAGACTTGCGCTGGTTCTTCTTTACCTTGTCTTCGAAGTTGCCCAAGCCCGTGTCCTCAACCGCGAGCCGAGCCAGCTCCTCGGCGTTCACTTGCTTGATGATCGCCCAGGCCACCGCCTGGACAACCTCGTTGACCTGCTCCTGGTCATAGTCTATGAAGACATCCATGGCCGCCCGGGCTTTCTCCACCAGATCGGCTATGATGCTCTGGGCGTCGGCCTCTTTCGTCGCGGCCTTGCCGGCGTCTCCTGAGCTCGTGACCTCTACCTCGTCTCCCCCAGCGTTGGTGCCCTCCGCTGTGGCCTGTTTAACATCGTCCGCTGCCATTTGCTTGATCACTCCTCTTCAGGCTCGCTATCGATACCTGTCCCCAAAACTCTTTGCCGCTCGATCCTCTGAATAAGGTCCGGCTACTCCGTACGACTCCCCTATGTCGCCGATCCGGGCTACGCCGGACGATACGGCGTAGAGGCCGTCCCGCGCTGCTCCGGCCGAGAATCCCGAATGTTCTGTTCTCTCTTTAAGCCTCCACCGTCTCCTTTGCCCAGTTCCTGTGATCCGTCTCAGCGTACTTGTCCAAAAAGCGCGTGGGCAGGTTCAAGGCGTCCCGCCTGAAGGGCGGGGCCAGCTGCGTGCCGTCTACCCGGATATCAAGCACCGTCGGGTTATCGGAATGAATCGCTTCCTCGAAAGCTTCCCCCACATCTTCGGGATCGTCGATCAGTGACCCATCCGCGCCCATTGCCCTGGCAACCTCCGCGAAGTTCGGGGTCTCTATGTCAGAACCTACAAAGCGGTTGTTGTAGAAGTCCACCTGGTTCTTCTGCTCGGCGCCCCACTTCTTGTTGTTGAACACGCACGCCACCACCGGCAACCCCTGTTCCACAGCCGTACTCGTCTCGTGCAGGCTCATCCCCCATGCTCCGTCGCCGACAATGGCCACCACCGGGCAGTCAGGGCGGGCGAGCTGCGCGCCAAGTGCGGCTGGGTACGCGAACCCGCAGTTGCCGAAGGTCAGCGCTGCGACGAACTTGCGGCCCTTCTCGAATTTAAGGTAGCCGTTCGAGGTGGAGCAGACGTTGCCGATGTCAGTGGTAACGATCGTCTCATCGGTCATCGCTTGTGCGATCTCAAGCAGGGCCCGGCGCGGGTTAATCGGGTCGCCCTCCTTCATAGCCTCTGAGACCTGCTCCTCTTCCCACTTCTGCTTCTCGTCCTCGATCCGCCTCAGGCGCTGCTCGTCGGGCTTCCTACTCCCGTCCTGCGCCCTCAGCCGCTCAAGAATACCTTCGCTCGCCTCTTTCGCATCGCCCGCGATACCCACCTCGACGGGATGCGTGCGCGCGATCTGCTTCGGGTTGATGTCTATCTGAATGATCTTGGCCCCTTTGGGGAACCAGTCAACGTCGTACTGGGGCACGGTCCCGAACACGGAGAGCCTGGTGCCTATAGCAAGTACCACGTCCGCCTCGGAGATGAGGTCCATAGCCGCCTTCGAACCCATGTAGCCTAAAGGCCCCACAGCTAGGTGGTGGCTGGCGGGGAAGGCGTCGTTGTGCAAGTAGGAGGCCGTAACGGGCGCACTCAGATGCTCAGCGATCGCCGCTACGGTATCGTAGGCCTCGGCGTCAACCACGCCTTTACCGGCGATTATCATCGGGTTCTTCGCGCCCACAAGGAGCTCAGCGGCCCTGTTTAGGGATTCGGGCGAACCGCTACCCCTCACGTCGGCGCGATACTGGTGCGGCCGGAGTATCTCCTCTTCGAGCTCTCCGTAGAAATAGTTACGGGGTATGTCGTAGAGCACTGGGCCGCGCTCGGCGTAGGCGATGCGGAAAGCCGTCCTGAGGACGTCGGCAGCCCTGGAGGGGTGGGTGACCTCGACGGTCGCCTTGGTTATAGCCTTGAAGATGTCCACCTGGTTGCTCTCTTGGAAGCCGTCCCAGCCGATGGTGGTCGTGCTGGACGACGGCGAGATCACAACCATCGGTGTGTGCGCCATGTTGGCGGCGGCTACCGAGGTGACCATGTTAGTGATCCCAGGCCCGTTCTGCCCGACGACTACCCCGACCCTACCGGTTATCCGCCCCCAGGCATCCTCCATATGCGGCGCAGTCTGCTCGTGACGCACCGGTACGAAGCGTATCCCCGCGGACGGGAAGAGGTCGAGCATGTCCATAAACGCCGAACCTACTATCCCCGAAACGTGATCTACACTCTCGGCTAGAAGCGTCTCTACTATCGCTTCGCTCGGTGTTATCTTCGCCACTACAACCAACCTCCTTCTAAAACCTACAGTGGGTCTCTGTAGGTAGCTTGCGCAAAGACTGAGCGAGGTTCGCTCTTCAGCTTTCTCCTTAGATGTTTACTGCGTTGCCGTCTGAGACGCTCCCTTCCCCTGTCGCCGGCATCCCTATAGCGCCTTTTGTTATTACGAGTTCCCTACCCCGTTTCGCCCATAATTATTCAGGTGCTACTCTGGGTCAACCACTTCTAGCATAGAGTTTTGCGATGATGTTATAGGTAATGTCTATTGCACAGTATTTGCACGGGAAAGCGCAGCAACTTTAGGAGCACAACCCACGGGTTTTCGGCGACTGTGGCGATCGGCAGTTTTAGCCTACCTTTTGGAGGTAATTAGCGGTATCGTGAGCGATCATCATTTCCTCGTCTACCGAGACTACGTGGGCGTGAACGCTAGAGTCCTCTGTGCTTATCCGGTCTTCAGAGCCGATGGTGCGGGCGTTGCGTTCCAGATCCAGCACGAGACCACACCAATCCATATCTGCGCAGATGCGGGCCCGTACTTGGGGCGCATTCTCGCCGATGCCGCCGCCAAAGATCACCGCATCCGCGCCGCCTAGCGCGGTGATATAGGCTCCTACGTACTTGCGTATCTGGTAACAGAACATCTCAAGCGCCAGGGCAGCGCGCGTCTCTCCCCGGGCTTCGGCCTCCAGAAGTTCCCGCACGTCCCGGGAGATTCCGGAGACCCCCAGGAGCCCCGATCGTGTGTTAAGCCAGCGCTCGACCTCCTCAACGTCTACGTTCTCCTGACGAGAGAGGAATCCGACCAGAAAGGGATCTATGTTTCCGGAGCGAGTCCCCATCATCAGCCCTTCCAGTGGAGTAAATCCCATCGAGGTGTCGACCGAGAGTCCGTCCCTTACCGCTGTAGCCGAGCAGCCGTTGCCCAGCTGCAGGGTAACGAGCTTGACCCGCTCTACGGACGTCCCAGTGATGGCTGCGTAGCGCTCGGTCATGTAACGATGGGCGATACCGTGGAACCCGTAGCGACGGATGCCGTGCCTATCAGCCAAGTCTTTCGGGATGGCGTACTGCGCGGCATGTTCTGGCAGGGTGCTGTGAAACGCGGTATCGAAGACTGCAACCATGGGGACGGAGGAGTTCAAAACCTCCCTGGCGGCGCGTATTGCCGCCAACGACGGCCCGTTGTGCAGTGGCGCTAGCTCAACGAGTGACTCTATAGCGTCCATGGTCTCAGCTTCGATGAGAGCCGGCTCGGAGAAGCGATCCCCGCCGTGAACGATCCGGTGACCTACGGCTTCTGGCCCATCGGGACCCACGAGGTGGGTAGACCTTAGCCAGTCGAAAACGCAACGGATCGCTGCGTCGTGGTCCTTAATGTCGGTGGGTTGCTGTAAGCATTCGCCGTTTTCGGAGGAGAAATCTACAGCTGGCTGCCCACCACCGATGCGTTCTACGCTACCAACCGCTATCACGCTTCCCTGGTTAGGGGAAGCGCCTTTATTCCCTACCTCGATCAGCTTGAACTTTAGGGTCGAACTTCCGCAGTTGGCGGCGAGAATCCTCATCGGGCTAATCCTCCGGTAAGCTGGTTGCCAGATAATACGAGCTGCTTCGTGCCGACGCCTTGTGCTATTGTTCGTTTTTCTTCTACGGGCCTCTGGGAGGATGCTACCAATTGCGCTTCTCATACTGCAAATAATGGGTCAAAACTCAAACGGCCGACAGTGCGATGCACCAGAGAGAAGTGCCGCCCGCAGGTGCTCCCGCAAAATTTCTGTCGCAAGCAAGCCCTCGAGCCGACCGTTTAGCGAGGCTTGGCCTCTCCCGGTTTTTAGGGGTGGGAGGTAAGGAACAAGGGCGAGGATACACGTGGCCGGGAGGTTAGGCCTCAGCGACGGGCTGATGGCCTCCATTTTTGGGGTCGTTTGAGGAACTACGATCGAGCCTCGGTTAGCTCACGCCCATCCAGAAGGAACTCGCAGAATAGTTGTTCGGCAAAGCTTAAGGTCGCCGAGGGGTGGCGGATTAGCTTGAAGCTCCAGGGTATCGAGAAGCCCTCCACTTCTACCAGGGTACCCGCTTCCAATCTTCGCCGTACGTCGGCTCGCGAGAGAAGGGAGAATCCCCGACCTGATTCCACAATCTCTTCGACCGCGATAGTACTTCCGAGTTCCATCTGAACATTCAGGGGAATTCCTTTCTCTTTCAGAGCCCGCTCGGTCATGACTCTAACCGTCGCTTCCTTCTCCCTGGAGATGAACGGCTCAGTGGAGAGGGCCTCCAGAGATATCTGTTGCTGCGCCCAGGGGTGCGTACAACCCACCACGATTACAAGCTCGTCGTCCAGAATAGGAGCACTCTCGAAAGCATCGCAGCTCTCGTCGCTTGCCACGATCCCTAATGGCATCTCTCCACCCTCTACGAGGTGCACAACCTCCAGGTCATTGCCCATAAAGACTGTGGGCGTAACCCCCGGCAGCTTTCCTTCGAAGCGCCGTAACCATCCCGGCATTATGCGCTCCCCCACCGTTACGCAGGCCGCAAAGCGCACTTTCATATCGTCCTTCTGCCGTAGGTTGTGCAGGGTCAGCTCCAAGGCCTTCACCTGGTTCAAGATCTTGCGAGCCTGCTCATAAATCGTAACCCCTTCGGGAGTAAGCTCGATACTGCTTCGAGAACGCCTTAAGAGTGGCACCTCCGCCTCGCGTTCCATCTCGATCAGCTTCTCGCTTACGCTGGGCTGGGATAGGTATATCCGTCGGGCCGCGGCCGAGATGCTTTTCTCCTCAACCGCTGCACAAAACGCTTCTAACGACCTTAGTTTCATACCCCTTGTCCCCTTTTTGTGTCCCCTTTTACTCTCTGCAGTCCCTCTTGCCAGGAGTATAGATGATAGAAAACGTACGATCCTAAAGTAAATGACGACAGGTTCTTTACTTCCACCAAGCTTTTGTCAGGGGTACGCCCCCTTTTCCTTACCTCGTTATCCTGCCCTCCACAGCCTGCTGGAATCATCGGATAAGGCGATAGCAAGATTGGCATTTGTTCATTTCTAACCTATGCTTGCGCTGTTAATATTCACTGTCAAGGTGGCAATGGGAAAGGTTAAGGGTTGCTAGATGACTAACTACGGATTCATCATAGACAACCGCAAGTGCATCGGCTGTCATGCGTGCACGGTAGCGTGCAAGGCCGAGCACGAGGTACCGATAGGGGTGAACCGCACCTGGGTGAAGTACATAGAGAAGGGCGAGTTCCCTGATACCCAGCGGGCATTCCACGTCATGAGATGCAACCATTGCGCGGATGCTCCTTGTGTCGAGGCCTGTCCCGTCACGGCGCTCTTCATACGCGAGGATGGGATAGTGGACTTCAACTGGGACCGGTGCATCGGGTGCAAGGCCTGTATCCAGGCGTGCCCCTACGACGCTCTGTACATAGATCCCAACTCCAACACGGCCGCCAAGTGCAACTACTGCGCCCATCGGGTGGACGTTGGTCTCGAGCCCTCCTGCGTCCAGGTGTGCCCGGAGAACGCGATCATTAGCGGCGATATGGACGATCCGGAGACACCGATCAGCAAGCTCCTCGCCCGCGAGAAGGTGACGGTGCGCAGGCCGGAGAAGGGGGCTAGGCCCAAACTCTTCTACATAAACGGCGACGAAGCGGCTCTGACCCCGGACGACGCCCCGGTGGCCTCCGACTACATGTGGGGCAACCAGAGACGCGGGGTCGGCCACCACGCGCCGGGCGGCGAACACGAGAACGGCGGAGCGTCGCTCACGCAGGGGGTCATCCCGCTGGAGCGTAAACCCGAAAGGAACGGGGCGAGGGGCGGTGCACCCGCCCCTGCCGGACCGGACCCGACCCCCAAGGTGCAGCCGGAGAAGGCGAGGAGGACCTACGACGAGCCGAGCAAGGGCGTCCACTGGGGCAAGGAGGTGCCCGCCTACATCTGTACCAAGGCGATAGCTACCGGCGCGGTCGCCATCCCGTTTCTGGCGGTAGGAATCGGGACCCCGGTTCCAGATGCCGCGCTCTGGGCCGGAGCTATCCTGGGCCTGATCTTCATGTTGGCTACCGGCGGGCTCCTGGTCCTGGATTTGGACCGGCCGGACAGGTTCCACTACGTGCTCCTGAGGCCCCAGTGGAAGAGCTGGCTGACCAAGGGTGCCTACACGATCACGGGCTTTGGCGGGTTGCTCGTCCTGTGGGTGGTTATAAAGCTGCTCATAGGCGGCCGTGTCACCGATGTGGTGCTAGCCTGGCCGCTCGTGGCACTTGCTTTTGCGACGGCGGTCTACACGGCGTTCCTCTTTGCGCAGTCTAAGGGCCGTAGCTTCTGGCAGAGCCCAGCGCTCCCGCTTCACATGCTGGCGCATGCGGCCGTAGCCGGTGCTGCGGCCCTCTACTTGGTCTCCTTCTTCGTCGGCGGCTTGCTGCCCCTGAGGGAGGCCCTCGTGTGGACCCTGGCACTCGGGCTGCTAGGCGGGCTGCTGGTCTTCTGGGCGGAGCTCTCCGTAAGGCATCCAGACCGTGACGCCGCGAGGGCGGCACAGATGATCTACAAGGGCCGTTACAAGCGGCTCTTCTGGGGCGTGGCGGTGGTCTTGGGATCGCTCGTTCCGCTGGCCTTGATAGCGACGGGTAGTCCGGTAGCCATCGCGGCCGCGGGGGTCCTAGCGCTGGTCGGGATCTTCGCCGCGGAGCACGCGTGGATTGAAGCCCCGCAACTGATCCCGTTGGCCTAAACCAAAGGGCGGAGAGGCGATGCGTAAAGAACCCGGAAGGCCCCTGATCGAGCGGGTGGCCACGAAACTAGGGTTGATCCCCGACGTAGATCAGCCCGAGAATGGCGGGGTAGAGCGTCTAATCCCCGGCTCTACCCTGACGAACTACCCGCCGCCGAGCAGGTGGGACGACTGGACGGAGTACGAGGCGCGCGGGTGGACCCGCAAGCAGAAGAGGAACTACCAGATAGTCCCTACGGTCTGTTTTAACTGCGAGGCTGCCTGCGGGCTTCTGGCCTATGTAGACAAGGAGAAGGGCGAGGTTAGGAAGTTCGAGGGGCACCCGCTGCACCCAGGTAGCCGAGGACGTAACTGCGCAAAAGGCCCCGCGACCATAAATCAGATAAAGGATCCCGACCGCATCCTCTACCCAATGAAGCGCAAGGGACCGCGGGGGAGCGGCGAGTGGGAGCGGGTGAGCTGGCAAGAGGCGCTCGAGGATATCGGTGGGCGTATCCGCAAGGCTATACAGGAGGGGCGTAACGACGAGATCATGTACCACGTCGGTCGGCCCGGGCACGAGCTGGATCACATGGACCGGGTCTTTAAGGCTTGGGGCGTGGACGCCCACAACTCTCACACCAACGTCTGCTCGAGTAGCGGAAGATTCGGCTACCAGCTGTGGGACGGATTCGACCGCCCCTCGCCCGACTACGCCAACGCGCGGGCCATAGTCCTGGTGAGCTCCCACCTCGAGAGCGGCCACTACTTCAACCCCCACGCCCAAAGGATCATAGAGGGCAAGATGAAGGGTGCGAAACTCATCGTTTTGGACCCCAGGCTCTCGAACTCGGCGGCGATGGCCGACTACTGGCTCCCCACCCGTCCGGGCTCCGAAGCGGCGGTGCTCCTGGCGATGGCTCACGTTATCCTGAGCGAGGGCCTCTACGACGCTCAGTTCCTCTATGACTGGACCAACTGGCGGGAATACCTGAGGAACCAGCACCCCGACAAGGATCCCGAGTCCTTCGACGCCTTTATAGAGGGCCTCAAAGAGGAGTACGCTTCCTTCACGCCGGAGTACGCGGCGGCCGAGAGCGGGGTTCCGGTAGAGAGGCTTCTGGAGGTCGCGCGGGTAATCGGGGAGGCGGGTTCAGCCCTGGCCTCTCACAACTGGCGTGCGGCGGCGGCGGGCAACCTCGGCGGCTGGCAGGTCCCCCGCTGCCTGGTCTTCCTAAACGTGCTCACCGGCAGCTGGGGTCGACCGGGCGGGACCAGCCCGAACGGCTGGAACAAGTGGATAGCGAGCTACTGGGAGAAGGCCCCGCCGCAGAAGGTGTGGAACGAGCTCCTCTACCCGAACGAATACCCACTCTCGCAGTACGAGATGAGCTTTTTGCTGCCCTACTTACTGATGGAGGGCAGGGGCAAGATCGAAGTCTACTTCAGCAGGGTCTTAAACCCGGTGTGGACCTTCCCGGATGGCTTCTCCTGGATCGAGGCTTACATGGATGAGGAGAAGATAGGGTGCCACGTGGCTCTAACCCCCACGTGGAGCGAGACCGCCTACTTCGCCGACTACGTCCTGCCGATGGGACACGGGCCCGAGCGCCACGATCTCATGAGCCAGGAGACCCACTCGGGGGTGTGGCTCTCGTTCAGGCAGCCAGTGGCGCGGGAGGCAGCCAGGAGGCGTGGAGAAAAGGTCGATTTCACCTACGAGACCAACCCTGGAGAAGTTTGGGAGGACGACGAGTTCTGGATCGAGCTCTCCTGGTGCATAGACCCCGATGGAGAGATGGGGATACGGCGGCACTTCGAGAACCCCTATCAGGCGGGTGAGAAGCAGACGGTCGAGGATTTCTACCGCTGGATGTTCGAGAACTCGGTGCCGGGCCTGCCAGAGCGGGCGGCCGAGGAAGGGCTAAGCGCGCTCGACTACATGCGTAAATACGGGGCGTTCGAGATCAAGAGTGGCGTCTACGAGCGCAACATGCGCGAGCTCTCGGCGGAGGAGATTGAAGGCGCCAGAATAGAGGATGACGGCACCCTTACGACGGAGGAGACGCGCGCGGAGGGCGTGATGCGGGCGAAACGGCGGGTGCCCCACCTAGGCGTCCAGGTGCAGGGCAAACCGCGTGAGGGCTTCCCGACCACCTCGGGCAAGCTAGAGATCTGGTCGCCCACCATGGCCGAGTGGGGCTGGCCGGAGTACGCCACGCCCGGTTACATAAAGAGCCACGTGCATCCGGAGAATCTCGAAGAAGGTCAACTCGTCCTAAACGCCACTTTCCGCCTGCCAACGCTTATCCACACCCGCAGCGGCAACTCCAAGTGGCTGAACGAGATCTCCAACAGGAACCCGGTCTGGATCCATCCCCAAGACGCCAGAGAACGGGGCATAAACACCGGGGATCTGGTCCGGGTCGTTACCGAGATCGGCTACTCCGTGAACCATGCCTGGGTCACGGAGGGTATCGCACCCGGCGTCGTCGCCTGCTCCCACCACCTGGGTCGGTGGCACCGCAGGCAGGACCGAGCAGACCGCTGGAGCAGCAACCTCGTAAACATCACTCGCGAAGAGGGTGGCTGGAGACTGCGCCAGATAGAGGGACCCAAGCCCTACAAAAGCTCCGATCCGGACACGAGTCGCATCTTCTGGAGCGACGGCGGGGTGCACCAGAACCTCACCTTCCCCGTCCATCCGGATCCCATAAGCGGCATGCACTGCTGGCATCAGGCGGTTTATCTGGAGAAGGTTCGTCCGGGCGATCACTACGGGGATATCTACGTAGACACCGAAAAGAGCAAGGCAGCCTACCGGCGGTGGCTAGCGATGACCCGCCCCGGGCCATTAGAGAACGGCCTCAGGCGTCCGGAGGTTTTCGAGCGCCCGTACCGGCCGGACAGGGAAGTCTTTTACATCAAGGATTAGGGAGTGGCTGCGTTCATGGGGACCACGGGAGAGTGGGTACTTTAGAGAACATCCTTCCCGCCTACGGGTGGCTAAGGAACTACAAGCCGAGCTACCTGGCGAGCGATCTGTTGTCGGCCCTTATCGTGACCGCCATGCTCGTCCCTCAGGGTATGGCCTACGCGCTGCTCGCGGGATTGCCGACCGTATACGGGCTGTACGCCTCCACGATTCCGGCCATCGTCTATGCGCTGTTCGGCACCTCCCGCCACATGCCGGTGGGGCCCCCCGCACTCATGGCCCTCCTGACCTTCACCTCTGTCTCCGCCATCGCGGAACCGGGAGCCGCCGAATACATCTCTCTCGCCTTGCTCCTGGCTCTGATGGTCGGCGTACTGCAACTAGCGATAGGACTCCTCAAGATGGGCTTCGTCGCCAACTTCATCCCGCACCCGGTCTTGAGCGGATTCATCTACGCCTCTGCCGTCATAATCATGCTGAGCCAGGTGAAGTATCTTCTGGGTATCCCGGTTTCTACCCATGGCTCGACCGTAAGCACGGTGCTCGAGATCGGACAAAGGATCGGGGAGACGAACCCGCTTATCTTGACGTTGGGCTTGGGCAGCCTTGTGACGCTGGTGTTCTTTGCGAAGGTGCTGCCCCGTCTCCCCGGTGCTCTGATCATGGTGGCGGGAAGCACACTCGTCGTCTACCTCCTGGGCTTGGATGAAAGAGGCGTCAGCGTAGTCGGCGACGTGCCGCGAGGATTCCCGGGTTTCTCCGTGCCTGAACTGGATCTGGAGTCCTTTCGCGCCCTGCTGCCCGCGGTCCTGGTGGTGGCCTTCGTCGGGTTCGTGGAATCGATCTCGGTAGCCAAAGCGGTCGCCGCGAAGGAAAAGTACAAGATCGACTCAAACCAGGAGCTGAGGGCTCTGGGCCTGGCCAACGCCTCGGCCGCCTTTTTCTCGGGCTTTCCTGTTGCAGGATCCTTCTCCCGAACAGCCGTACAGTACCAATCAGGAGGCCGAACGCAGCTGGCCTCTATCGCCACCGCGCTCCTGATCCTCGCTACCCTGCTCTTTCTGACCCCGCTCTTCTACTACCTGCCAAACGCGGCTCTGGCTGCGGTCATAGTGGTGGCAGTATATAGGCTGCTCGACCTCAAAGAAGCCCGGCGCGTCTTCAAGATCCGCACGGTAGACGGTTTAACCCTCCTGCTCACCTTCGCCGTGACGCTCCTGGTCGGAGTCGAACAAGGTATCCTCACAGGTTCTGTGTTCGCCCTGGTCATGTTCATCCGGCGCACCGCTTATCCCCACATAGCCGAGTTGGGCTACGTCGAGGGAAAGGAGGCTTTCCTGAGCTTAGAGAGCTACCCCGAGGGCAAAACTCATCCGAAGGCCCTGATCATCCGCTTCGACGCATCCTTTTACTACGCCAACGTACCCTACCTCGAGGAGTGGCTGATCCAGGAAGTGGCAGGCAGGCCGAAATTACAGTGGATCGTCATCGATTGCCGGAGCGTCAACAGCATCGACGTGACGGCCATCGAGGGTCTCGAAGATTTGGTGTCGGAATACCGGTCCAGCGGGATAGAGATCGTGTTCACGCACATGAAGCTTGCAATCCGCCGGCGGCTCGAAAAGGCCGGTTGGGACGAGAAATTCGGGTTCGCAGATACCGGGCATTATCAGACCACCAGGGAGGCCCTTAAGGCGATCGGTCTGCTGGAGAGGTGGCAAAGCCCATGACCCGGAGTCCCGCCGCTAGGGAGGCCCGCCTTGAAATAAGGGCCGAAGCACCGGCTAGCCCGCGGGCAACTGGTCTCGGCGATAAACCCTGCTCAGCCGGAGCCACCCCCTGAGGTATGGCCGGCCTCCTCCACCGCGCCTCCGACGGCCTCTTCTTCGGTTGGAGCAACGATTCGTTCCCGCTCTGCCCGAGAATGCGAAAAGGGGCTGCGCAAGCCCCGGCGTGTAACATCTCCCACAGGACCGAAGTCCGTAACCCAGTCGGCGTCGGGACCCCAGTCTACGCGGCGATCGCTATTGACCACCCCGTAACGCTCCAAGGTCTTCCCACTCGCAGGGGAGGTCGTCCGCTGATAAACGATGCTCCCGATCTCGACATCGATCTCTAGATCCCGAACCTGAGACGGGCAACTCTCGCGCCAACTCTCCTCGTACTCCCCCCCGTTCGGGGTTCGTCCAAAGACGACTATCGTGTGGTGGGTACCGGTGTTGACCGGTACCGCTACCGTGACCCGCGTGTCGGGCGTCTCTGGAATTATGCGCTTTGCGTAAGTGCGCGCCGCCTCGTAGTTCATTTCCCTCCTGCCCCTGGCGCTCTGCCTCCCAACACCCAGTACTACTATCATATGGTAGCCGCAGAGCGAGTACCTATCCTAGGGACCAAAAGTATAGTAATCGTTACAATCGGGATCAAGAATATCCGGTAGCGCATCCTCCCAACCGTGACGATGCTGTGCCAATCGTCTGCGGTAGAAACGAGAGTAAAACGCCCGACAAGCGTGATAATGAAATGGAACCTAAACTACCTAAGAGAACCGTTAGGGATCCGAGCTATGCTACTAATTCTACCGAGACGGCCGCCGATCTCCTCGGCGGTCATCCTGCAAAGCCGTGCAACCTCGGGCAAGCGTTCCGGCGGCATCCGATAAACGGGCCCGGAGACGCTCAGGGCGGCCAAACAACGCCCTGATGCGTCGAAGATTGGGACCGCGACACCGTTGAACCCTTCCTCCAACTCGCCGAGCGTAGACGACCAGCCTTCGCGTTTGACGCGCTTGAGTTCGGATCGAAGCTCCTTAGACTTCGTGATCGTCCGCTCGGTGAACGATTTCAGGGGAGTCTCGAGAGGAAGGTTCTCAAACGAGCCTTCCGCGAACGCGAGCAGTACCTTGCCATTTGCGGTGGAGTGCGGCTCGGTCTTCCAGCCCGTCCAGTCACCGACCCCCACGAGGTGAGGGCCGTCGGCCTGAGCGATGTTAATGGCCTTGTACTCCTCGAGGACGGCGAGGTTTACCGTCTCACCGGTCTCCTCCGCCAAACGGTCCATCGCCCCCCGCGCCAGCTCAACGAGGTTGTGGCTGCTACCGACGGCGAGCATCCCGAGGCGACCGAGCTCGGGACCGAGCCGGTACGCCTCGCTTCCCGGAACCCGCTCCAGGAAGCCCCGCTCGGAAAGCGTAGCTGCCAGACGCGACGCGATGCTCTTGTCGATGCCGAGCATGGCCCCCATCTCGCCCACACGGTACTTCTGGTCCACCTCCTCGAAAAGGAGGAGGAGCCTTAAGGCACGGTCCACCGTCTGAAGCACAGCCACCTTTGATCGCTCCGAACTGGTTGCAAATAACGCATCACCGGCAGGATAACACCGCTGGGGATGCCGTGTTGGGTGAACGCTAGGTTGAGCCGCCGCTGGCGGTCGCGAGCGTTAGCCACACCGTCGGCGCGTTAGCAAGGTTTGGCCGTCTTCGCCCCCCGCCTCGTAGACCTTCCCCCGCATCACCGGGTCGAACAGGGCTGTCCGCTCTCTATGTCGAACTCCCAGCCTTGCCAGGGACGGGAGAGTACTCGTATCTAGCCACCGAAGAGGTATTCGTGCGCTCGAAAGCGAAGACAGGTGTCTGAGACCCGGCCGTGTCGGGGTGGCCCGCCGTGGTGGGGGTGGTTGTTGCACACCGAAGATCCGTTCACCGACACTTGCACCGCGACCGTCGTGCCGAAGTCCTTCACGCTCGCACTTGCGCCCGGCAGCAGGTCGGACAGCGGCGGTACCACTACCCGCTCGGCGGCCGCTGCTACGCGCGTGTCGCGCATACTCACCTCACGCGGTGCCCTCCTCGGCGGACTCAGTCGGTCAGGGCCACGCCGGCAGGCCGTACAACGCGCGCGCGTTCTCGCTCATGACTTTCTCCCGCCATGAGGTAGGCAGCCATCGGCTCACCAGATCCGGCCTGTCGTATTCGCCGTGCGGGTAGCCGGTTGCAAACATGAGCATGTCCTCAAGACCATCGACCACTTCGAGCGTCCGCCTAAGCTTTTCTCGACTGTCCAGTTCGTCCAAGGGCTGAGTCGTGAGACGGACGTGCTCGCGTACGATCTCCCCGGGAGGCTGCTTCACCCACGGGACCTCCGCACGGAGCGCCTTCCAGTCGGCGTCCACGTTCCAGAGCAGCGTGGGCAACCACGTCACACCAGCCTCGATCACCACCACGCGAAGCTCGGGGTACTTCTCGAAGACGCCGTAGAACACCAGGCTGATCAGGTGCGAGATGGCCCACTGGACGAGCAGGAAGTGCCACTCGGCATCATAGTAGCCCGGATAGGCGGTCGCGGACCGTGGTGGTTTCATGCCCAGCTCCTCAACTCCGACGTGCAGGGCCACCGGCAGCCCGACCTCGACAGCCGCTTCGTAGATGGGGTGGTAGCGCGGGTCCCCGTAATCGCATGTAGCCGCGCAGGGCAGGAGCACCTGCACGACGTCCGGATGGTCGCCGAAGGTCCTTATCTCCTCGGTTGCCCGTTGGACGTCCTGAGTAGCCACCATTAAAGACCCCTTCAGCCGATAATCGCAGGAGAGCAACTCGTCGATCAAGTAGCGGTTGTACGCCGTGGCGACGGCCGCCGCCGCCTGCGGGTTGAGCAGGGAGGAGATGGTCAGGATATCTTCCCCGGTCAAGACCGCATATTCGACGTCGAAGGGGTCCAGCAACCGCT
>JALZFP010000329.1 GCA_030861485.1 Actinomycetota bacterium
GCTATCGCTACCATGACGGCGGCTACCATCAGAACCACCATGATACGTCTCAATGTAATACCCCCTTCTTAGCACTTTGGTCGCGTCCTGGCGCGGTACGATACCAAAGATAAAAAATCAGGTAAACGAAATAGTGTAAAGGGTCGGTAAGGAAAGCATTAAAAAGTATGGAAGGGTGACCCGGCCTGGGCTTGGCAGGGCGTCCAATCGTTCTGCCAACCGCTGGAGGGTCTTACCGGGCTTCTCGCTCCCACCGGTCCTCCTCGATCTGCAGGTCGTAGCAGGCCTGGACTCTTGCCCAGAGATCCTCGCCCATACCGAAGTATCGGTCAAGCGTTGCAGGAAAGATCAGGGGCGATCGTTGTTTCCTCCCCGCGCACCAGGAGGCTGCAGATGCGCTGCGCGGGCACGCCTGAGCCCTCGGCGAGCTTGTCGGGTGCCATGTGCCCATCGGCTCGAGGAACTTCATATGAAGGAGCTCTCCTGGATGCACCGGCGGATAGATCCTTTCTTCGCGCCTTATCTCCTCCGTCCAGTCTCCCATTCGCCTCCTCTCTCCTTATCGAAGTGGTGCCTCATTCTAATAGGCGGTAGGGGTCGAACGTAGCGAGGCGTCCAGCTACTCCCTATGACCCCGGCTCTAGTCACCGCCTCCGATGTTCAGGCGTACCTCTCCCTAGCGCGGCCTTATAGCAGCCCCAACAGGCGAAGCAGGATGAGGACCAGCACGACCAAGGCCAGCGCACCGATCGCCTGATTCATAGATCCACCCGGAATCCCGCCGCGCCCGGGTCTGCCAGAAGACCTGCCGCGCCGGGTTCTACCTCGCCTCGATCGCCGCCGGCCAAAAAAGTTTCGCATTACCCTCCTCTTCCTCCGTCGCGTTCCTTCCTAGCTGGATTCTAGCGAAGGCGTGAAAGGGCCGAAGCCCGGCGAAGCTAGGACCTCGCCTCGGGCGGTTGTTTGCTGGTGGGCGGTTCTGGAGCTCCGAGTACAGCCTCTCAGACTCTCGCTTGTAACGCTCGGCTTCGTCCTTTGCTCTTCATCCCCCTCACTCCATAACCGCTCGAGGGCCTCGTTGCCGGGGCTGTCTTGCGATCATTTTCTGAGGCGCGGATAGCTCGCCAGGATAATAGAGCTCTCTCCTACCCGGGAGACTGCCCTCTCTGGTGCTCCGTATAGAACGCCTCTCCCTTGAGGATCAAGGCCTGCACGAGGTCTGGACGGTGGGCGCCCATCCACCGATACTCTTCGATGAATCGGTCGAAGTCCTGATGGCCGCTAAGCATCTCTATGGCCTGCGCTTCCGACATGGCGGCTGGGACTTTCTCCTCGACCCTGCGCGTCGGGTAGTATCAGCACACAGTTACTGTCATGAGGCCTCCTCTCCTTTGAGGAAAGGAGCTTACACTATCCCCAGCGTTGGGGTACAGCGTGCTTTCGGGAGGCGCTGAGAGCCCCTGCAACGGGCGGCGGGGCTCGGTTCAAGAAGAGATCGGCCTTAAGGCCCAGCTTCTAACGTTCTCCGAACTATTAAATCCCCCAGTTGGCAAAGCTGCATAAACTCCTCTACAACGTTCTTGCGTTCTCCGCCGAAGTAATTTCGCAGGTCCATGAACGAAACCCCTTCCTGGGGGAGCGGTACGTTGATAGGACCGCTCCTTTCCGGGAGGGTAGACACGGCTCTAGCCAAGGCCTCCGCAAGGTGGCGCGAAATGGAACCTGGGATGATGTCTGGAGGAGGGACGGAGAGGTAGTAGGTGAGGCCCGCTACTGGCTTCCATCCAAAGGTGTCCGCTAACATTAGCAGGTACCACCAATCTTCTTCAGCCAACTGCATACTGGCGCCAGCGTCTCGAACTTCTATTAGGTAGTCCATGACTGAATGTTATCGGAGAGCCACAATATCGGTTCCTAAGAGGCGCGGAGCCTGGGCCCAGGGAGGGGCAAGGCGTAACACCAACTACCTACGCAGATCTTGACTCAATGACCGCACCCCACATGGCTCCAGCCCGCCCCTCCTTTTCCTCCCGCACGTACGCGGTGCGCTTCTCGTCCAGCTCCTCTCGCGGGATGGTCTGCAGCTATCTGCTCATCTACGTAGAGTCTCCTCGAGCACAGCAATAAAGGGGCTCCGAGTGACTCCAGCCCGCGCTGCAGTAGAGGCTTAGGCCCGCTGTTCCTGCTCGCGAGCCTGCCGCTCCATCTCTTGCTGTTGCTGCAGCTGTGGTCTTTCCTCTGGGAACTGGACATCATTTACTGTGATGTTTACCTCTGTGACTCTCAGGCCGGTCAGGTTCTCGACCCGGCTTATCACGTTGCGGCGCACCTCGTCAGTGGTTTGGGGGATTGGTACACCATACTCTATGGCCATCGTGAGATCGAAGGCCGCCTCCTCTTCCCCGACCTCAGCGGAGACGCCGCTGGTGAGGCTCCCGCCACCGCTCGAGCTGCCACCGCCCACGGCGCCCGTTACGCTTCCCAGGAAGCTTCCTACGGCCGCGGCGGTGCTGCCGCCCATCTGTACCTTCTCGACCTCCTGAGCGGCGACACCGGCTATCTTTCGGACGGCGGCGTCTCCGATGGTTGTGCGACCACGCTGTTGGCTTTGTCGCTGCTCGCTCATGCCCTGGTTACTCCTCTCCTTCGGTTTCGGGTTGGGGTGGTGTGTACCCGCCCGCTTGTCGAGGCATGCCTTGCGCTTGCGCTCATAAGGGCGTGAATGGCAGCAGAGCCGAAGCCTCCCTACTCTGGGATCCTGTCCCTGCTCGCTCATGCCACTCAATACTTCGGATTTCAAGTACAATAGAGGCGACTCGTCTTCCTAGGCCGTTACTCATCGCTTCCTAATATCCGGTGTGCCACGGCCAACTCTAGGACGACCGCGGCTATGTAGACAATTGTCGTTAAGAAGGTGCTAGCTGGCCACGCTGCCAACCTTGTAGCAGTATCCCGACGACGTATGCAACCCCAAGCGCAAGGCCAACCGAAAAAAAGGATAACGCTCCCGCAAGCGACTTGACGTTGCTCGGCTGGTCCTCCAACTCTTCCCGAAAGAAGCCAGAGGCTACGGCTGCGATCAGGGCGAAGGCCACGACCGCTCCGGCGGCGAAGACGAAGATCTCTAAAACTCCGGTGTCGCTCCGGGAGGTTTGTAGAAGTGCGAAGGCGGCGGTGATGCTAACGGAGTAGCCGTAAGCTGTAACGTTGTTGCGCGTGGCGGTATCGACTCCCTGCTCAAAGAGCCTAAAGAACCCTGATCCACGTTTCTGGGGCTGCGTTCCCTCCGCCACTTGGTGATCCTTTCTATCGGCCTTCACGCCGCGTAGCTATGCACGTAGAGGAATGAAAAAGAAGAAGGCACGTCTCCGCATAGGTGAGGTTCCGAGAATACCTGCTCCCGGATTCTCGGTGTAAAAGGGCGATGCGACCTCAACGTTGCCCTAGTAATAACAGGGTCAGGCGGGCTACAGACCCGTAGGGGTCCCTCCGCCCTGCCCTTCCGCTCAAGCTCCAACAAACCGGCAAACTAGGATCGGGCGGAAGGTCGCCGAGGTGCTCGGTGACCACCCGGACTCCGTACGATCGCTTACACTATGTTGCTGATGAAGGTGGGCACGAACTCCATTAGGAGCTTGGAGGCAAGCAGGGCCTTGGTAACGGGGTTTGTACATACACTCGGAGTTTGTGCTACCAGAGGCGGTACCAAGATACCAGCTTGATCTCATGAACCCACCGGAAAGAAATCGTTGAAGGTCGTAGCTCTCGCTGGTGGCGTCGGCGGCGCGAAGCTCGCGTCGGGTCTGGAGGCCGCCCTCGCCAGGAACGGTAGACCGGGCGATCTCGCGGTCATCGTCAATACCGCCGACGACTTCGACCTGTGGGGCCTTCGCGTCTGCCCCGACCTCGATACGGTGATGTACACGCTTGCCGGCCTCGCCAGCCCTAAGACCGGTTGGGGTGTCGCGGACGAATCCTTCGCCGCCCTCACCATGATCTCCGCTTATGGTGAGGACACGTGGTTCAGGCTCGGTGATAGGGACCTCGCCACCCATATTCTGCGCACACAACGGCTCCGCGCCGGTGAGCGTCTCACAGAGGTTACGGCCAGGCTCGCCGGCGCTTTGGGGGTGAGTAGTGCCCTGTTGCCGATGTCCGACGAACCTGTCTCGACCATGCTCGACACGGACGCGGGCCTGCTGGAGTTTCAGGAGTACTTCGTGCGCCGGGGACAGAGAGACGAGGTTTTGGGGGTGGAGCTACGTGGGATAGAGAATGCTCGTGTCCCGGTGGAAGTTCAGGAGGTGGTTGCCCGTGCGGAGGCCATCGTTCTCTGTCCCTCTAACCCTGTCGTGAGCCTCGGTCCCATCCTCGCCGTCCCAGGAATGTGGAAGCTTCTCTCAGCCTCACCTGCTCCGAAGGTCGCGGTAAGCCCCATTGTGGGCGGAAGGGCACTCAAGGGGCCGGCGGACAGGATGCTCCAGTCTCTGGGCCACGAGGTATCCGCCACGGGTGTCGCCCGGATGTACGAGGGGCTCCTCGACGGGTTCGTCATGGATCGGGCCGATGGGAAGGAGCCCCGGATCTCCTCTCTCGGCATGCGCTTCCTCGCGACAGACGCGGTGATGCGAGATGAGGCCGATCGGGAGCGCCTCGGACGGGAGGTTCTGGAGTTCTGCTCGGAGTTGGGAGTGGTATGACGCTCTTCGCGGTTGTGCCGGTGAAGGACCTCGGAGGGACGAAGAGCCGCCTCGAGCCGATCCTGAACGCTTCCGGTAGGGCAGGGTTGACTATCTACATGATGAACAACGTTCTCGCTGCGCTGAAGGGGGCCGGGGTGGAGCGCGCCTGCGTGGTGAGCCCGGACCGGACGGTACTCTCGCTAGCCGAAGAGGCGGGGGCAGAGCCTCTCGTTCAGGAGGGTAGTGGTTTGAATCCGGCACTCGAGCATGCCCGAAACTGGGCGGTCGAGAGGGGGGCGACCTCCCTACTGGTACTCCCGGCCGACCTGCCGCTACTGCGGGCGCCGGATGTCGGGGCGATCCTAGAGGCGGCGGAGGAGTCCGAAGGTCCGCTTGCGGTGGTCTGCCCGGACGCCACGGGCGAGGGCACAAACGCCCTCTTGCTGCGTCCCCCGGACGCCCTGCCGTTCCTCTTCGGCCCGGGCAGCTTCGCCGGCCACCTGAGCGCGGCTCGCGAACGGGAGCTCCAGACCCGGACGTGTCACCGGGTGCAGCTCGCCTTCGACCTCGACACGGCAGAGGATCTGAGCCGCCTTGGTGGGGCGCCCCCGGGTACCCGTGCGGGGGACGACGTGGAGAGCGGGGCGGCGGAGGCCCACCGGCCCCCGGAGGAGTTGCGAGTGTTGTCCGTACGCGGCATTCCCGAGGTCCGGCCGGGCGACGACCTGGCGGAGCTCATAGTCCGGGCCGCAGGGGATGATCTGCTTCAGGCGGGTGATATCGTGGTTGTAACGCACAAGGTCGTTAGTAAGGCCGAAGGGCGGCTCGTGAACCTCGCCTCCATTGAGCCATCCGCCTTTGCCAAGGGCTTTGCCGACCGCTACAACAAGGACCCACGTCAGATCGAAATCGTCCTCCGCGAGAGCAAGCGCATCGTAAGGATGGACCGCGGCATAATAATCTCCGAGACTCAGCACGGTTTCGTCTGTGCGAACGCCGGCGTCGATATCTCTAACGTCCCCGGCGAAGAGATGGTCTGCCTCCTCCCCGCGGATCCGGACGCCTCTGCCCGCCGCCTGCGCGAAAGCTTAATGTTCAGGCTTGGGGCCGAGCTTGCGGTTGTGGTCTCAGACTCCTTCGGACGAGCGTGGCGGCACGGCATAACCAACATAGCTATCGGCGTGGCCGGTATGCACCCCCTGAACGACTATCGTGGCGCGTTGGACCCTCACGGTTACCCGCTCACCGCCAGCGTCCTAGCGGTAGCCGACGAGCTGGCCGCCGCCGCAGAACTCGTTATGGGCAAGACCGCCGGCGTCCCCGTCGCCGTGGTGAAGAACTACCCGTACAAAAGGGGACCCGGAGTCGGGCACGACCTGCTCATGCAGCCGGAGAGAGACCTGTTCCGGTAGAGATTAAGAGCACCTCTATATTAGAGCACCTCTATAGTCGTGGCGCGTACCCTTGAACTTCCTCTAAAGCTTCCTCTAAAGGCCTGCTCGCGGAGTTTGCAGGGTAGTTTTTCGGTAGGGATAAGGGCAAAATTCGAAAAATTTTCTAAATCCGACAAAAAAAGTCGTATTTACCGTTGACCTAAGTGAGGGCGTTGCTTAGTATCTGGAGCATGAAGGCGAAAGCTGCACGAGTACGCATGCTGGGATGTGGCGGTCGTACCCACAACGTGGGCGTTCGATGTAGCATTTGTTGCTGAATCCTATCTCTTTCTGAAACCGACAACTTTTGTCTCTTTCTTTTAGGAAGGAGCGTAATGTTCGAAGCTCTGCGTGTAGAGCAGAATTTAGGAAGATCACATACGCTACCCGGTCCGTGGGAGCTTGCGTGGGAGGCGGAGCACCTTGAGGAGGCGCGGCCGCAGGAGATCTTAGAGTGGGCGGTCGAGACCTACGGGGAGGGGCTTGCGCTCTCGGCCTCCTTCGGGGGGGCCGAGGGGATGACCCTCATAGACATGATCTCGAAGATCACCGACGAGGTGACCATCCTTACCATAGACACGGGCTTCCTCTTTGAGGAGACCCACCAGTTCCGCGAGGAGGTGATGAGGCGCTATCGGCTGCCTCTGGAGGTGCTGAGGCCCGAGCTCTCCGTGGAGGAGCAGGTAGAGCGTTACGGGGAGAGGATGAGGACGTGCTCTCCGGACCTGTGCTGCCAGGTGAGGAAGATAGAGCCTTTGGAGAGGGCTTTGAAGGGGTACGAGGCGTGGATGACGGGGATAAGGCGCGAGCAGACGCCTCAGAGGGCGAGCACGAGGGTGGTCGGCTGGGAGGGGAGGTACGCGACGGCCAAGGTAGCGCCGCTGGCCGGCTGGAGTACCGAGCAGGTGTGGGGGTACGTCGAGAAGAACAACGTGCCCGTCAACCCGCTGCTGTGGGAGGGCTACAAGAGCATAGGGTGCGAGCCGCAGACCAGGCCGGTCTCCCCGGAGGACGATGCGAGGGCGGGGCGCTGGTCGGGGACGCACAAGACCGAGTGCGGTCTGCACTGGGCAGAAGGGCGGGCAGCACGTGGTCATTCTTAGGGGAAGCGAGACGCTGAACAGGGCAGAGAGATCAATGAGTATCCCTCACTACCGGCTGAGGTGCCGAGGCTGCAAAGAGATGTTAGAGGATGACGGGTTCGTCCTGGAATGCCCGACGCACCACGACGAACCCGCTCTCCTGGTTCCGGAATACAGGGATAAACGGTTCGAACCCGACACGCGTGCACAAGGCATGTTCAGATATCGAAAGTGGTTGCCAGGCACACGAACCTTATCAGGCGCGGGCAGCAGCGTGACCTACAAGAGCGAGAGATTAAACCGCCTTGTAGGGCTTTCGAACCTGTGGGTGGTGTTTAACGGGTATTGGCCAGAAAAAGGCGCTACGCTCGAAACGGCGACCTTCAAGGAGCTTGAGGCGTGGTCGGTCCTCTCCCGCGTCCCGGAACATCACGAGGGGGTTCTCGTCGTCGCCTCGGCAGGCAACACCGCTGCCGCGTTCGGGAGGGCCTGTTCCCTGAACAAGATCCCTTGCCTGATCGTCATTCCGGAGGCAGGGCTCCCTTGCCTGCGCTTCTCCGACGGTATCGACCCGTGCGTGAAGATCGTCTCTCTTACCGGGTTCACCGACTATTGCGACGCGATCACACTTGCTAATCGCGTCTCACAGCTAGACGGGTTCTTCCCCGAAGGGGGCGTAAAGAATGTCGCGAAGCGCGAGGGATTAGGAACGCCGGTGTTGAACGC
>JALZFP010000069.1 GCA_030861485.1 Actinomycetota bacterium
GCAGCTTGTCGGCGACGTACTCCTCGTAAGAGGCGTGCCAGTTGAGGTGATCGGGCCGGACATTAAGGAGCACCGCGACATCGAAGCCCGGCTCATCGAGATAGTGCAGCTGGAAAGAAGAGAGCTCCAGGACAAGCAAACCAGCCTCCCGCACCTCCTCCAGACAACCCGTCAAGGCTCGCCAGGAGTTGCCGGCCACCGCGTGCGGGAGACCCGCCGTGGCGAGCACGCTGGAGAGCATGTCGACGGCGGTCGTCTTGCCGTTCGTCCCGGTCACGGCGGCGATCTTCACTCTCGGCCCCAACAGCTCTAGTCCCAAGGCGACCTCCGACAGGACCGGTATGCCTCTCTCCTCCGCGACGGCGAGCACCTGGTTTTGCGGCCGGACGAGCGGGCTCGCTATTACGCGGTCGAAGCCCTCCTCAAGGACCTCGGCTCCCGCGTTCAGACGCCCCTCGGCTCCTAGCCTTGCGACCACCCCCCTGGTGCGCTCCGAGTCTTCGGAGTCGGCGACGAGGACCTCCTCGTCCCCGGCCATGAGGGCTTGGGTGGCGGCGACGCCGGACTCCCCGAGGCCGTAGACCAGCGTCCTCAAGCAGTGTCCCTCATACGGCGTCGTTGTAGAGGGTGAAGTAGTAGAGGACAAACCCGACGACGGCAAAGGTGAACTGAATGATCCAGAATCGCACCACCACCTGGTTCTCCTGCCAGCCCGACATCTCGAAGTGATGGTGGAGAGGAGCCATCTTGAAGATTCGTCGCTTCCGCCCGGAGAGCCTAAAGACTGTGTACTGAACGATGACCGAGAGCCCCTCCACAACGAAGATTCCCCCGATAATCGGCAGTAGCATCTCCGTTTTGGTGAGTATCGCAGCCGCCGCCAGGACCCCACCGATCGCGAGCGAGCCTGTGTCGCCCATGAAGACCTGCGCCGGGTGGGCGTTGTACCAGAGAAACCCCACGATAGCGCCCACCATCCCGCCGCATATGATCGCGACGTCGTACTGGCGCTCGAGGAAGGCGATAGCCGTGTAGGCCAATAGCGCTATCCCCCCCGCCCCCGCCGCGAGCCCGTCCAGACCGTCGGTCAGGTTGACGGTGTTCGTTGTGCCGACGATGACCAGAAGCATGAGGACGCTGAAGAGCGCGACCCCAATCCACCCGGGCCCAAGCACGAGGTTCTGGTCGAAGCCGGGGAAGATAACATTCTGCGTAATGCCCACATAGTACAACGCCATAACGTCCGCAAGGAGAACGGTCAGCGACAGCAGCAGGAACTTGTAACGTACGCTCAAGCCTTCATTACGCCGGTTGGAGATCTTCTGCCAATCGTCGTAGAGGCCGATCCCCGCCACCGCCGAGACGAGGAGGAGGGTGGTCAAGGTAGCCACGTTGGGCCTCGCCACGACCAGAAGCGCCGCAGCGAGGCCTGTCAACATCACGACGCCGCCCATAGTCGGTGTGCCTTGCTTTATGAGGTGCGTCTGCGGCCCTTCTTCCCGAACGAACTGGCCGAACTTCCTGGTCTGCAAAAAGTTTATGAACTTAGATCCCAGAGTTACGGTCACCGCAAACGCTATCCCCGCCGCAAGGATGACGCTAAACAAGAGCTAACTTCTCCTTCAACCTCTGGGTCAGACGTTCCAATCCTACACCCCTTGAGCCCTTGACGACCACATAGTCGCCCCCCCGTAGCTCTCCCTCGACCCCCTCCGCTGCCGCCTCGGCGTCTTCGTAGAACAGTACTTTTCCCGGAAAGCCCTCGGCGTACCATCGGGCCTCCTCCCCAACGCACACCAACAAGTCCACGCCGACCTCCCCTGCCAGGGCACCGGCCTCCCGATGGTACTCCCTGGCCCCTGCTCCCAGCTCGAACATCCCGCCTAATATCGCCACGAAGCGCCTGTCCTGCCGCCTCGCACCCTCCATACCATACCTCAAGACCGCCGCGACCGCGGCCGGCGAAGCGTTGTAGGAGTCGTCGTAGACGAACACGTCATTCCGCAAACGGTACACCTCGCCCCTGAGCCCCGTTCGCCGCAACCGGGCAAGCCCCCCGGCGCACTCCTCCGGGCTCAAGCCCAGGGCCCGGGCGCCACCTATTGCCGCCAGGAGTGGCTCGACCAGGTGTGTTCCGAAGACCGGGGTCTTGACCTCGACCGAACGTTCCTCCAGCCCATCTCTCACGTGCAACTCGAAGGAGAGACCGCTCTCCTGCTCCGAGATCTCCGTAGCATAAAGGTTGGCCTCGGGCCCACGGCCGAAGGTGATCCGCTGAGCAAAGTTCCGTCCTCGCCCGGTGGCTGCCTCCGGTACGCCCGCAGGAGAGACTAAGGTACCGGTATCAGGGAGCGCCAGGGCCAGCTCGCCCTTTGCGGCCGCCAGGTCTTCGAGACTACCGAAAGAGTCCAAGTGGACCGGAGACACGGCGGTGAGCACCCCGACCTCTGGGGGGGCGATGTGACACAGATGAGCGATGTCGCCCTTGTGCGTAGCGCCCATCTCCAGGACCAAGACCTCCGTCCTTTCGTCGGCGGCGAGGACCGTGAGGGGCAATCCTATCTCATTGTTGAAGTTGCCGGCCGTCGCCGAGACCCGGCGGCCGCTCGATCGCAAGATGGCCTCCAGGGCATCCTTAACCGTGGTCTTGCCCACCGTACCCGTAACCCCAACGACCCTCGGCGAGTTCATCCTCTTCAGGCTCCACCGGGCGAGCTCTTGCAACGCAACGAGTGGATCCTCGACCACCACGGTCGGCACCGGGAGTGGACGAGAAGCCACTGCCGCGACCGCCCCCCTAAGATATGCCTCCGGCGCAAAATCCGCACCGTCGGTGCGTCCCTGCAGCGCAAAGAAAAGCTCCCCGCCGCGCACCTTGCGCGAGTCTACCGAGGCGCCCGTGACGAGGGCGTCTGCGTGGGCGCCCTTCAACCTCCCCCCCAAGGCCTCCGTGACGGCCGCGAGCGAAACCGTCTTCAATGTATCCTGTCCTCCTTTCTCGCGCCTGGGGCAGGAGTTGGATCGGGGGGCGGAGGATCTGCCTTGGTACTCTCACGGTCCAGTGGGACGTTGAAGTAGCCCAAGGTGAAGCTCACGACATCCTGGAAGGTCGGAGCGGCGACGACCTCGCCGAAAAGATCCTTCTGCGGCTCGTCTACCAATATCAGGGCGAGGTACTTGGGGTCTCCGGCGGGGGCGAAGCCTATAA
>JALZFP010000324.1 GCA_030861485.1 Actinomycetota bacterium
TTTGGACGCGAAGAGCCCGTCTGTAAGCTGCACGACCTCCCCGCGCTTGAGCAGGAGGCGTACGGCAGGCGTCGCCTCCGTGACGGGCGGCTCAACCCCTGCCCGCCGCAGCGTTTCCAGCAGCTCACCGGCTTTCTTCTCCAGCTCGGGCGGAACTTCGTCCGCGTTCGGCAGGCTTATTCCGGTCTCGGCCGTGAGTATATCTTTCTCTCCGGCCAGCACCGCGAGCAGGGCATCCGCGAGACGGACGTCGAGCCCAGTAGCGCTCCGGGCCTCGGCCACGGAGAGCTCCGGACTCTCGGGGCGCTCCCTCGTCCGCTTCTCCAGGGCCTCAAATAGCCGCTTCCGCGCCGCCTGCACCCCACCGGCAGGAGCATAGAGGTCACCGAGCCTTGCGACCTCGGGTTCCCCTTCGACCGTGGCCGCAACCTCGGCCGGCGTGGCGGGTACCACGAGGGAGAGCTCCTCGGCAGTCGCGCCCTTTTGGGGGGCGCGGGCGAGGGCTAACGGTACCACGCGAGCCCAATCTCTACTCTCCAGGGCCTCCAACCACCCCCTCTCAGGTCTTCGTCGGATCGGAGCAGGGTCAAGAACGGTACCGCCACCGACGGTGACCTGTGGGCTCAGCGAGCGCAGCACGAAGCGGTCGCCCGGCAACACCACTAGCTCTTCCTGCAGTATGAGCCGGGACAGCGCGTTGCCACCGGGCAGCAGCTCCTCTCGGTCGAGGAGGCGAACCCTGGCGTTGGACGCCCGTGTGCCGTGATAGAGCCTGAGACGGGCCCCGTGCTCGAGGGGGGAGGCGCTCTCGAGGAGCTGTATGCGCGCGTCGAGGGCTCGGGTAGCCGGGACGGGGCTCGAGAGCAGAACGTCCCCGGCTTCGAGATCGGCGGCCTCGATGCCGACGAGGTCTAGGGCCGTCCGGGCACCCGCGCGGGCGACCTCGGCGGCCCGACCGTGGTTCTGGACGCCACGCACACGAGGGCGGTGCCCGGCGGCGGTGTAGAGCGTGTCGCCCGGGCGGATCTCACCGCTCCACAGCGTACCGGTCGCCACGAGGCCTATACCCTTCAACACGAACGCCCGGTCGACCGGCAGCCGCGCCAGCGTCCCCGCTCGACTGGCCGAGCCCCCGGCAAGATCGTCGAGCGCCAGCAGAAGGTCATCTACACCCTCGCCCGTAACCCCGCTCACCGGAACAATCGGGGCCTTGAGGCCAGCCGATTCGAGAAGTTCTGCGGCGTCCAACTCCGCGAGCTCGACCATCTCCCCATCCACGGCGTCTATCTTCGTTATCGCCACAACCCCGCGATAAACGCCCAGCACGCGCAAGACGTCCAGGTGTTCCCGTGTCTGAGGCATCACCCCGTCGTCGGCGGCCACGACGAGCAGAAACGCGTCCACCCCGGTAGATCCCGCAACCATGTTCTTCACAAAGCGCTCGTGGCCGGGCACGTCCACGAGGCTCGCCCGGCGACCGCTCGGCAGCGAAAGCTCCGCATAGCCCGGCACGATGGAGATGCCGCGCCGGTGTTCCTCTTCCAGGCGGTCGGTATCCGTGCCGGTCATATAGCGCACGAGCGTGGTCTTGCCGTGGTCGACGTGTCCAGCGGTCCCGATGGTGAGGGCTATGGGCCGGTCATCCAAAGAGGTTCCCTACCGCCTCGAGGATCGCGTCCTCGTCCCCGTCGAGGAGCGTCCTCACGTCGAGCCACAACTTCCCTTCGCCCACGCGGCCCACCACCGGCGGATCCACCGAACGCAGCTTCTCGGCTACCGCTTCGACCGTAGCGGAACCACTCTCAAGGCGCACGGCGTAGGAGGGGACCTCGTAGAGGGGCAACGTACCGCCGCCGCTCCGGGCGACCGAAGACGCTACGTCTACCGCTAGCTCCGGTGCGGCGTGCGCTATCTTCTCGGCCAGGCGGTCGGCCTTCTCCTTCATCTCCTCTGCCGGGGCGTGGAGCATCTTCAAGGTCGGGAGGTCTTTGCGAGCCGTTCCTTTAAGGTAGGCGGTCAGGGTGGCTTCGAGGGCGGCGAGGCAGAGCTTGTCGGCGCGCAAGGCACGGGCCAGGGGGTGGCGGCGCATAGCGGAGACCCAGTAAGAACCCCCAACGGCCATTCCGGCCTGCGGTCCCCCAAGCAGTTTGTCGCCGGAGAAGGTGACGAGTGAGGCTCCTTCCGCAACCACCGCCTCGACCCGCGGCTCACCCCCGATCCCGATGAACGCCCCGCTCCCCACGTCGGCCACGACCGGCAATCCCAGGGTAGAGAGCTTTGCGACCCCAACCGACTCGGTGAAGCCCTGGATCTCGAAGTTGCTCGGGTGGACCCAGAGAACGGCGCGGGTGTTCTCGTTCACCGCCCGCTCGTAGTCGGAGAGGCGGGTGCGGTTCGTGGTGCCGACCTCTCGCAGACGCGCCCCCGAGAGCGCCAAGACCTCCGGGATGCGGAATCCGCCCCCAATCTCTATAAGCTGCCCGCGTGAGACGATGACCTCTGGCTCGCCGGCGGCCTCCGTAGCCGCCTCGGCGACCACCGCGGAGAGGGCGAGCAAGGTTGCCCCGGCGCAGTTGTTGACCACGAGAGCATCCTCGGCACCGGTAAGCTCCGCGAGGAGCGGCACCGCGTGGTCGTACCGCGAGCCCCGCCCCCCAGAGGCGAGATCGTATTCCAGGTTCGAATAAGAGGTAGCCGCCGCGACCGCCGCCTCTACCGCCCGTTTCGAGAGCACCGAGCGGCCTAGGTTGGTGTGCAGCACAACCCCCGTAGCGTTCACCACGCGCCTTAAGCCCCGTCCGGCAAGGATGTTCGTGGCCTCAGCGAGCACGCTCTCTTCAGATACCTCCGGTTCTCCGCCGGCCAGGATCTCCTCCCGCGCCCGCTCGAGAACTTCCCTCGCGACGGCGGTGGTGGTTTTCGTACCGTGGCGCGAGACGAGGGCTTGCGCGGCGGGCGAACGGAGCACGGCGTCCACGGCTGGCAGGCCCCTCAGAAGCTCCCGCTTTACCGTCTCAAGCATAGTCTGGCAAGTATAACCCGGAGGTCCTACGGGGTGCGCGAACCCTATGCTACACTGGATCGTCAGGTCGCGGGCGTCAAGAGGAGAATCTAACAGTGGGCGAAGGTTCGACTAAGTTTCTCTTCGGGGCTGTTCTCGGTGCCACCACCGGCTTCGCCGCCGGCTTCTTCGCCGCCACCCCCACTGCCCGCTCCGCCGGCAAGTCAACCGTGGGTGGTTTGGGCGACGCGGCCCGTTTTGTTGGTTATACCGCTGTCCGCACGGTCGACTTTCTCGGCCTCGCGATCGAGGCCGGCTACACCCGTGTTCTCGGCCGGGAGAAGTACCTCGAACACGAGATAGAAGAGCTAAGAGAGCAGATTACACGCCTAGAACAGCGCATGGATT
>JALZFP010000347.1 GCA_030861485.1 Actinomycetota bacterium
AATATGGATAGACGTAAACTTGGTGCAAGGAATACCAGCGAGGAAATCCAAGGAGGACTAACGATGGCCACGGTCAACGTGCGTTACATAGTTGATGACGTCGAAGCAGCGATCGCGTTCTACACCGAGCGGCTCGGCTTCGGTGTCGAGTTTAACCCCCCGGTTTCGCGGTCCTCTCGCGAGGCGACCTGCGCCTCCTGCTGAACGAGCCCGGCGCGGGCGGAGCAGGCCAACCCATGCCCGACGGACGCAAGCCCGAGCCGGGCGGCTGGAACCGTATCCAACTTGAGGTCGACGATCTGGCCGGCGAGGTCGAAGCCCTGCGCGAGACGGGGGCGCACTTTCGCAACGAGATCGTCGGTGGCAGAGGTGGCAATCAGATCCTACTGGAGGACCCCTCCGGCAACCCCATAGAACTTTTCGAACCTCCAAGCAACTGAGGCGGGGGAGGCTACCCAGGGCCGAGTATGCCTAGGTAAGGCCTCGGCTCATAAGGCGACGCAGACGTGAGGAGCTCTCAGAGCTCTCCTCGAGAATTTAAGGCCCATCACGGGCCTCGACTTGCCTTATGGTGCCTAATACTATTGCTCAACATTCTTGCACACATTGCAGGCCGACGCCAAACTCATGAGAAGTATGATTGTTTGGCTCAACATTCTCATCGTAAGCATGATTTGCTTTCTGCCAAAGGCAAACCGCGCAGGTGTGCAGAGATGGGATGGGTGCCGTTGATAGGAACGATCCTGTTGGAGGTCGCAGACCGGAGTATTTGACGCCAGCCGTGGTGACGAAAGGCAGAAACTATGAGTACAAACAGTAAGGAAGCCCTTATAGACGTCTTCGTCGTTCCATTGGAGCGCTTAGGCCGAGACGACCTTGCCTTGGCAGGTGGCAAAGGAACAAACCTAGGCGAGCTGGTTCGCCTAGGTTTCCCGGTGCCGGACGGCTTCGTTGTGACTACTGCGGCCTACGACGGCTTCGTAGCGCACAACCGCCTAGGTGAGACGATCACACGGGCGCTCCGCGAGCCGCAGGACAACGGCGCTACGATCAGGGCTGCCTTCGAGAAAGCTCCGATTCCGCCTGAGATCGAGCGGAACATCCTGGCTGCTTACCGCGAGCACGGGGAAGGCCCGGTCGCCGTGCGCTCGAGCGCCACGGCCGAGGACCTCCCGGAGGCTGCCTTCGCAGGTCAGCAGGACACATTCTTGAACATTTCGGACGAGCAGGCGCTCTTGGACTCCGTCCGGCGCTGTTGGGCTTCACTCTGGACCGATCGCGCCATCGCCTACCGTGAGCGCCAGCGGATCGACCAGCGGACGGTAAAGCTCGCCATTGTAGTCCAACGCATGGTGTTCGCTGAGATCGCCGGCGTGCTGTTCACCGCCAACCCGGTAACGGGTGCGCGAGACGAAGTGGTTATCGACGCCAGCCCCGGCCTCGGCGAGGCAGTCGTTTCTGGCTTAGTTACCCCCGATCATTTCGTGTTGCGGAAGCGACGCTGGGGCTGGAGCATCGCCGAGCGACGGGCTGGGCTGCGCGAGGTGATCGTCCGGGCGCGGTTGGGCGGCGCCACAGAGCACATGGACGGTTCGGCTGACATCGACGTTCCGGTGCTCCCCGATCGTGCGCTGCGACGGCTCGCACGCTTGGGCGTCGCCATCGAGCGACACTTCGAGCGCCCGCAGGACGTAGAGTGGGCCTGGGCCAGCGGGGAGCTGTTCATCCTCCAGGCTCGCCCGATAACCGTCTTACCGGAGCCTACACCTCGCCCGAGCAAGCAACAGCAGAGGATGGCCGGCATGGTCGCAGAGATGCTCCCGGTCCGACCGTACCCGCTGGAGGTAACCACCTGGGGGTTCCCCCTCCTGCACTCTGCCATGCTCGGACCGGTCTTCGCGGTCGTCGGGCTCAGGTTTCCGAGCTTCCAGCGGCTGTTTGACGAGGAGGACGGCGTCGTCGTCCGGTTTAGGGGCGGAGAGCTGCCTCGCCCGACCCCGGGGATCCTGCTGGCGCCGATGCGGCTGCTGTGGCTCGCCTGGCGCTACGACATAGCCCACTGGCACGCCGACCCGCTCTTGGCCGAGGCACAGTCCCGCGCCCACGCATTAGAGGCGCGCGACCTGCGGGCACTCTCTTGGGAGAGCTTGCTTGCCACGGTACGCGAGACGCTGACGATCCCGTTCTTAATCGGGGAGCTCAGACGCCGCTACTTGCCACGGGCGGCGCTCGCTGTTGGAGGCCTGCGCCTCGCACTCGCGCTGCTGGGGCACGCAGACCGCTTCAGCACCCTCCTCTTTTCAGGGGTCGAGACCAAGGTGTTGGAGGCGAACCGCGCACTCGAGGAGATGGCGGCGCGTGTCCGGTTCGACCCCGCTCTCGCCAAGGCCTTCGCGAACCACGAGGCCTCCGAGCTGTGGGCGGCGCTGGAGGAGCAGCCCTCTGGCGAAGCCTTCCTGGCAGAGCTGCGTTCCTTCCTGGACCGCTACGGCCACCGCGAGGCGGGGGGCACCCTGCTGGTTTCGCAATCGACCTGGAAGGATAGGCCGGAGGCGGTGCTCGGCATCCTTAAGGGGCTTGCTCTGGCGGAACCGCGACCTCAGACCCAGCACTCAGCATGGGAGGTGGCACGGGACGACGTACTAGCGCACCCCCTCCTGCGGCTCCCACCCCTGCGTTCCGCATTCCTCAAGCTGTTGGCAGAGGCACGATGGTTCCAGCAGTTGCGCGAGGACACCCGCTTCTACTTTATGCTGCTCCTACCCGTCCTCCGGCGCACGCTGCTCGAGCTTGGCCGGCGCCTCGACAGCGTCGAGGTGCTAGACGCACCCGAGGACGTCTTCCACCTCAAGCTTGCGGAGCTCGAACGAATCGACGGGACGTGGCCACCGCCACCACAACTCGCTGATCAGCTGCGAGCCCTAATGGCGCGGCGAAAGAAACGGCACGCTGAGCTCGAAGGCACGCCGCTGGTGGACCCCCGACTCTTCCACCAGGAGGAGATCGAAGGAGATGTGCTGCTGAGTGGGACGCCGGGCAGCCCCGGCGTGGCGGAAGGGCCAGTGCGTATCATCCGCGATGGCTCGGAGTTTGGCAAGCTCCGCTCAGGCGAGGTGCTGGTTGCCCCGTACACAAATCCGGCCTGGACGCCGCTCTTTCAGCGAGCCGCGGCGGTCGTGGTGGACAGTGGCGGCGCGGCATCACACGCGGCCATCGTGGCGCGCGAGTACAGGATACCGGCTGTTATGGGCACGCCCGAAGCTACTCAGAAGCTGACGGACGGGCAGCGTGTGAGGGTCGACGGAAACCACGGGCGTGTTACGCTCCTTATTGAGGACGACGCTTGACATGACTGTTGCGCAACGTCCGCCTCGCTAGATGTACGAGTTGGACTGGAGAGCAGAGAGTACTGACCCCTATATGCGGTCCTAGCCCTCCTCTGGGGGATAGCCACAGACAGAGCACCGGCTTGAAAGGATCGAGTAAGCCGGGCTGGCTCTGGGGAGGGGAGTGGGAAAGGAGGGGTGAATTAGTGCCAGCCCGCTTAATAATGATGACAGGTCTTACTCTATGCTCTCCGGTAGCATCTGTACATGAGAAATCCGCCCTACGTCGAGCTGGGACAAACGCCTAGATACCCGTCCCCTAGCTCTATAGGTTGACTCTGTCCGTGCGCTCGTGAACACTCAAAGAGGTCGAAAAAGTGTTGCCGTCACGTTGCCGTCAAAGCCGCCAATTCATTTGCATTTAACCTGCAAATAGCTAAACCGTCGATGTCAGGACACCCC
>JALZFP010000349.1 GCA_030861485.1 Actinomycetota bacterium
CCGGGAACCTCTCGCGCACCCTGGGGGTATTGATCTGGCCATCTATGATGACGTGGGCGACGTGGATTCCCTGAGGCCAGAACTCCCGGGCCATGGACTGCGCGAGTGCCCGGAGGCCGAACTTGCCCGTCGCGAGCGCCGCGAAATTGGCGGAGCCTCGCATGGATGCCGTCGCGCCGGTGAGGAGGATCGTGCCGTGTCCCCTCTCCACCATCGCCGGCAGAACCTCCCTCGCCCCGTAGAAGGCCCCGGAACAGTTGGCCCTGAAGCAGTCATCAAAGTCTTCAGGCGATACCTCCAATACGCTGCCCATCCTGAAGGCGCCGGCGTTGTAGACGAAGACCTCCGGGTCGCCCAGTGAACCGCGCACCTCCTCAAAGGCCGAGGCTACAGACGCCGGGTCTGTCGCGTCTGTTCGGACCGCGAGCGTCTGCACGCCCGCGCCCTCGACCTCCTCTTGTGTCGCTGACAGGCTGTCCTCGCTACGGGCCATCAGCCCGACCGCAAAGCCTTCGTGCGCAAAGCGCCTCGCGACTGCCGCCCCGAGTCCCGGCCCAACCCCCAAGATCGCCGCTACCTTGCCGTCCACACGTTCCTCCTAGTCGCCGAAGCTCCGGTCTAGTCTCTACCGCACCGCACGCTTAGGGAAACCTGGATGCGTTTGACTCTGAGATAGTTCGGAAAGGGTTCAGGCGAAAGAAGAGCCTGCAGCCCTCCGCACCAAAGAGAGAACCTTTTGTGGTATATGAAGGATTTAAATCTCTCGTATAGTGAGGGGTGTAGGGAATGCAACTTTTCGAAAAGCTCATAGACCACCCCGAGGCGGTAAGCCTCGTGTTGGAGAATACGCCCCGCCTGCCGGTGGCGCGTGTGCCGCTCGTGGAGGCCCGGGGGCTCGCGCTCGCCGAGGACGTACGAGCCGGGTTCGACAGCCCGCCCTTCGACAACTCAGCGGTGGACGGGTACGCCCTTAGGAGTGCGGATGCAGAGGTCGGACGGACCTTCAGGGTCGTGGACGAGGCCCCGGCGGGGCACCCGGCCCAAAAGGGGGTGGGGGAGGGGGAGGCGATCAAGATCTTCACCGGCGGGGTCGTCCCGAGGGGCGCCGACGCCGTCGTGATGGTAGAGGACACCTCCGGCTGGGGCGAGGCGTTCGAGCTCAAAAAGCCCGCGAAGGCGGGCCAAAACCTGCGCGCCGCCGGTGAGGATGTCCGCGCAGGAGACGTAATCCTGCGCGCCGGCACGGAGGTGGGGGGGGCCGAGATCGCGCTCGCGGCAACGCAGGGTTACGGGAAGCTACCGGTGTACCGCAAACCGCAGGTCGTCATTCTCTCAACCGGCAGTGAGCTCGTCGAGCCGGGAACGCGCGAGCTCTCGCCCGGCGAGATCTTCGACTCCAACTCCTTTGCTCTGCTCGCCCAGGCCCTCGAAGCCGGCGCCGAAGCCCGCCGTACGGTTGCCGCCTCCGACGACGCGGACGCTCTGCGCGCGGCGATGGGGGAGGCGCTCTCGAGCGCAGATGTTGTGGTCACGAGCGGTGGGGTCTCGGTGGGGCAGAGAGACCTCGTAAAGAGCACGCTCCTGGAGCTGGGGGTGGAGCAGGTCTTCTGGGGCGTCAAGCTAAAGCCCGGTAAGCCAGTCTTCTTCGGCACCCGAGGGAACACTCGCTTCTTTGGTTTGCCCGGCAACCCCGTTTCGGCGATGGTCTGCTTCGAGCTCTTCGTCCGACCCGCCCTCATGAAGATGATGGGCCGGGAGGACAAACGCCGTCCTCGCATCGAGGTGTACTTTGACGTCGGCGTCGAGAACAAGTTCGGAAGGATGCACGCGATGCGGGTGAACCTGACCAGTACGGAGAAGGGCTGGCGGGCCGAGTCCGTGGGTGCCCAGGGCTCGGGACTAGTTAGTTCACTCACCAAGGCGGACGCCCTCGCGCTCATCGGCCCCGAGTCCGAAGGGGCGCGGGCCGGCGAGCCAGTCGAGGCGATAGTGCTGCGCGAGGAGGTTGTTTTGGCCGGTCCGCAAAGGGGGGAGAAAGCCGGAGATACAAGGTAGTGAGTCGAGAAAGTACGAGCCTCAACCCGCCAAACAAGTCGGGGTACCGGCCGGTCGAAATGCTAAAATTAAACCCCGATGTTTGAATCAGAGCTCGAAGATAATATCTTCCGGCGCCGCCTGATGAAGGAGGTCGCGCCAGGCGTACCGGTGCACTTCTCCTTCTACTCGCCGAGCGTGAAGGTGCAGATCCAGTCTTTCGCCGAGCACCTGCCGGGGACGAACGGCCGCTACGTGGGTGATGCGGTGACCATAGAGTTCGTTCCGGAGGACACGGCGGCGGTTGAGCGGGTGCGCGAGTTTGTGTGGCGCTGGGAGGAGCACAACGAGTTTACGGCGGTGCGCAAGATTAATCACCTTAGGCGCTGTGTGGACCCAGAGAGCGTGCAGGGGATTCTGGAGCTGGTGCGAGGTGTAGACAAGCGGGCCGCCGCCAAGGCCGCCGAAACCGTTTGTCCCGAAGAGCTTGAGGAGATGATAGAGGCGGAGGACGCGAAGGCCCTCGGCCGCTTGCCCGGCCTCGGCGAGAAGCGGGCACACGCCGTGGTCGAGTTCTACAGGAACGAGAAGAGCGACCGCCGCTTCCTCTATGCCGCCAACCGCAACGACCGCTTCCGTGGGGCGCCGGTCTTCACGGAGCTAGACCTGGAGGGGGACCTGGAGGGGCAGGTTGCGGACCACGCCGCCCGGGCTCAGTCTCTGGGCGACCCGGACCCTCTCAGCCCGAACGAGCCGCCGGGCCACACTACGGTCCGCAACGCGAACCTCCTGCACCCCTTGCCGATGACGCCCTCGCTTATGGGCCGCGGCGTTTACTACCCGGAGCAGGTTGCGCTCTTCGCCGACACCTTGCGGCGCGTGCTCGTAGACGGCGAGAGGCTCGCTGGGGTGGGAGCCCTGCGAGTCCAGCGCGGTAAACTCTTCCACACCCACAGGCTCCCCGGCGTTGGTATGAAGACGCGGGCCCGGGTCCTGGCTAGCGGCCTCCTGGACTCCGAGTACACCTACGAGAACCTCATTGGTATCCCCGGCCTTACCGAGGTGCAGGCCCGTACCATCGCTGAGGCGGCGATAGCAGGGGCCGAAGCCGGGTCGGCGGAGCGCGAGAACCTCACCCGGATGGAGGTTCATGTCCCCTAGCCTCTACGGTTTCGTAAAGGGGCGCGAGCCCGTATCGCCCGAAGAGGTTGTCCAAGAGTTCCTCTCCTTACCGCACCTCAACGGTAGAGCTCATGCACACGTCGAGGAGCTGGTCGCGGATGATCCACGCTTCCTCTGGGAGGAGGGCGCTCTCTGCACGACCGACGTGACCTCTCTGTCTCTCGACCAGGCACCTTACGTCGTCTTCGACGTTGAGACCACGGGGTCTTCGGCGAAGGAGGGAGCCATCACCGAGATCGGGGCGCTCAAGGTGGTGCGCGGGCGGGTGGATGAGGAGTTCGCGACGCTCGTCAACCCCGGGCGTAGAATAGAGCCGTTTGTCGTCAGGCTTACCGGGATCACCGACCGCATGGTCGCCGATGCTCCGAGTGCCGAGGAGGTTATGCCGCTCTTCGAAGAGTTCGTGGAAGGATGCGTCCTCGTTGGGCACAACGTCCAGTTCGACTGCGCTTTTGTTGCGGCGGCGCGAGAGAGGGGTGGGCTCCCCCCGTCTCCCAACCCGGTGCTCGATACCCTGAAGTTGGCCCGCACGCTCGTGCCGGGTCTTAAACGTTACCGGCTCGCCTCGCTCGTCTCTCACTTCGGGGTGCGTGCGGCCCCCAACCACCGGGCCCTCGCCGACGCCGCCGCGACCGCCGAGGTGTTCCTCAAGCTGGTCGAGCTATCGGAAGCGGCCGGGCTGCGGACGGTCGGGGAGACGGCGACGCTCGGATCGCGCACCCGCCGCATCGAGCCGCAGAAGGGCCATCTCGCCGAGCATCTGCCCCGCACTCCGGGCGTGTACTACTTTGTGGACAAGCACGGCACCGTTCTGTACGTTGGCAAGGCCAAGGATTTAAAGAGCCGCGTCAAGACGTACTTCAACGGCGGGGACGGGCGGCGCAAGGTGGGGCGCCTGGTGAGAGAGGTGGCCGAGGTCCGCTACGAGGAGACCTCCTCCGAGCTCCACGCCCTGGTCTTCGAGGCCCGCGAGATAAAGCGCCTGCTCCCGCGCTACAACTCCGCAGGCCGCGGCGAAAAGGCGAGCTGGTTTATCAGGCTCGATCTAAACGAGTCTTACCCCGTCCCCGAGCGGGTATCGGGTAACGGTGCCGAAGAGAACGTGACCTACCTGGGACCCTACCGGAGCGCGGGGGTCCTGGACGCCTGCATAGAGGCTCTCGGCAGGATCTTCCCTTTGAGGCGCTGTGGCGGAGTGCGGGAGGACGGGGTCTGTTTCTACGGTCAGATGGGACGTTGCGCCCCGTGTCTGGGGATGGGCGAGCGGGAGTACCGCACGGAGGTGATTGGGGGTCTCACGGCCCTCCTTCGCGGTGAGGGCGGCGAGGAGTACCTCGAGGCGTTGATCGGAGAACGCAAGCGACTCGCGGACGAGCTCGAGTTCGAGGCCGCCGCCCGCCTTAGGGACCTCATCTCCGGCATCGAGCGTGTCCGCCTAGCACGCGCCGTCGTACACGCCGAGGGTGTGCAGGCGGTCGTCGTGCCGTCGACGGAGCCCGGAATAGTAGAGGTCTTCACCCTCTTCGGCGGTCGCCTCGTCGCCCACAAGGGCTTCGAGCCCGAAGATGAGGCCGGCCTCACTCTCTTCGCCAAGGAGGTCCTCGGCGGACACGACAACGCTACCGCTCCACCCGTCGGAAAGGGAGTCGAGGAGGCACAGGTCGTCGGCGCCTACCTGAGACGGCGTGGGACGGACGCCAAGGCGGTGCACCTCTCCTCCGCCCTGGATCTCGTGGATGCCGTGAAAACGGTTGCAGGACGCCTCACCACCGGCCTCGCCGAGGCCGGTGGAACGCTTGAGGCATGATAAAATAAGCGTCATAATGTGTAGAACTTTATAAAGGAGCCGTAAAGGGCGGTTAGCAATGGTGCAAGACATACAGGGAGCCTCACGCAGGATACTTTTGGTAGACGATGAGCCGTCGCTCCAGAAGATGCTCGTGCACGCTCTGGAGCGGGAAGGTTTCCAAGTGCGCGCCGTGGGGGACGGAGAGGAGGCGCTAGAGGCTTTCGAAGCCTACGAGCCGCACCTGATCATCTTGGATATTATGCTGCCCAAGATAGACGGTACGGAGGTGTGTCGCCGGATCCGATCGCAGAGCGACGTTCCTATCATTATGCTCACGGCGAAGGACGACGAGATCGACCGGGTCGTGGGGTTGGAGCTCGGGGCGGACGACTACGTTACAAAGCCGTTCGCGGTGAGGGAGCTCGTGGCGAGGGTTCGCGCGATTATGCGTCGGGCGTCGGTGCCTACGGGGCAGCGCCAGGACGAGCTCAACTATGACAGCCTGAAGATCCACCTGCCCAGCCGCCGGGTCGCGGTCGGCGGCGAAGACGTGGACCTGACGTATACAGAGTTCGAGCTCCTGGTGACGCTCGCATCCAACCCGGGACGGGTGTTCTCGCGCAGCACCTTGCTCACCAGGGTGTGGGGCGACGAGTTCCGCGACGAGCGCACGGTCGACGTGCACATCCGCCACCTGCGCGAAAAGATTGAGCGCGACCCCCGGAACCCCGAGTTTATTCACACCGCCCGGGGTGTCGGGTATGTCTTCCGCTAAGAGACGTCTCTTCTCCCTAAAACGTAAGGGCTGGCTTCCCGAAAAGTCTGGCCCGAAGGGTGGGCTTCGTTCACTCTGGCCCATGTTCGAGCGGTTGTTGCTCGGGCGCAGGGCCGGTTTCCGGCGTCGGCTCAGCATTCAGGTGTGGCTCACGGTGCTCTTCTTGTTGGTGACTGCGTTCGCCGGGGGGACGGCTTACTCCATCGTCTATCCCAGACTTGCGGGCACCCTGCAGCAGACCGAGGAGGACAACTTCGAGGGGGTGTTTGACCAGTTTGAGGACCAGCTTCGGGGTAATCCCCGGCTCACCGAGGAGTACATAAGCTTCTACGCGATCAACCGGGGTCTGCAATGGGGTGTGGTAGGAGAGGACGGTCGAACCGTGAGGGGAGACCCTGGCGAGTACGACGAGGAAGCGGTGCGCACGGCTCTGGCTAATGGCTCGCCCGACGTGAAACTCACGGAGGTCGAGAGCGGGGAACGCGAGGGGCAGACGCTCGCGACTTATGCCGCTCCGGTAACGGTCCCCGGCGAGACCAGCGCGACCATCGTCTTTACCAAGTACTATGCCGAGGGCGAGATCCTGAATACAAGTGAGGCCCTGGACAGCATCAACAAGCTGGCGCTTCTGGCGGGGGCTTTGGCGCTCTTGATTACGGGCTTTTCGGGGTACGTGTTTGCGAACCTGCTCTCGCGCCGCCTTAACCGCCTCGACGTCGCCGCCCGCCGCCTGGCCTCCGGCAACTTCGATGAACGCATCTCTACCCGCATTGAGGACGAGGTCGGCTCCCTGGGCGAGACGTTCAACGCGATGGCCTCCTCCCTCAAGGGAGCCTTCCGGCAGGCTCAGCAGGAGAAGGCTCGTGGCGAGGCCATACTCTACGGGATGACCGACGCGGTCGTCGGCGTGGACAGGGACCTCAACGCCACCTTCCTCAATCCTCGTGCTCGCGAGCTTCTCGAGAGCTCCGACCCCGCCTTCCACAAGCGTCTGCAAGAGGTCCTCGCCAAAAGCCGCTTCTCCGGCCCGGTCACCGAGCCCGAGGCATGGGCGGGGGACAGGATTATCGAGATCCGGGCCGCCCCTCTGGAGGACGGCGCTCTGGCGATCCTGCGGGACGTTACGGAAGAACGCCAGATCGAACACGCCAAGGCCGAGTTTATCGCCAACGCCTCCCACGAGCTCAAAACCCCGCTCTTCGCCCTCTCAGGCTACCTCGAGATGCTCGAAGACGAAGACGACGAAAAGGTCCGCAAGGAGTTCTTGAGGGACATGAAGGCCCAGACTGAGCGTCTGGAGAGCCTCGCCAAGACTCTCCTCGATCTCTCCCGCCTGGACGCGAACGCCGTGACCTTCCGCCTGGAAGAGGTGGACCTGGAGGATCTCCTGCATGAGCTTAAGCGGGACTTCGCCTATACGGGGCGCGAGATCCACATCCACTCAGAAGAGGGTATCCCCCCGGTTGAGACCGACCCTATCCAACTCTATCGCATGCTCGCTATCCTTCTCGACAACGCCCTGAAGTACTCGGGCGGACTTGACGGGGAGAAGCCCGTGGAGCTCGAACTCCATCGTGAAGACGGTCACGCCCTTGTAAGCGTTACCGACCGCGGCTGTGGTATCCCCGAAGCCGAGATACCGCATATCTTCGACCGCTTCTACCGCGCACAGGGCTCTTCCCGCGCCGACGGTACAGGTCTGGGCCTCGCGCTGGCAGGCGAGATCTCCCAGCACCTCGGCGGCGATATCCGCGTTGAGAGTCGCCCGAACCTTGGTAGTACCTTTTCGGTAGAGCTACCCCTCGCTCGCGAAGCCGGCGAGGAGAATACCTCTAGCACAGACAAGCCCAACATAAACCGGTAATAATTTCATAATTTCTTAGTTTTTGTTAAGGTTTTCCCTACCGTTAGAAAGGTTTTATCTGTAGAATAGGGCTTGGGGCAGTCTTTGGTTCGTGGATTCTCCCCCCTCCCCGCGAACCGGAGCTGTCCCTTTCTGCGTGCTTTTTAGGGCACGAGCCCTAAACGGGTAGGGGTGGTATCCCAAGCAGGACGAAGAGCGGGCGGATCAGGGCCAGGATGAAGCCCAAAGGCGAGATTCCTGGCAAGAAGACCGAGACGAGCAAGAGGCCGATCAGGATAACCGGCCCGTACTGGTACATAAAGCGCACGAACCCGTCCAAAGAGCGCGGAAGGAACGGATAGAGTATGGCTGCTCCATCAAGCGGCGGGATCGGTATCAGGTTCAGGATAAAAAGCAGAGCGTTGGCGAATGCCAGGAACCAGAGCATGATGAGCAGGTACCCGCCCCCGAACGCCGGTAGCTGGAGAAGCACCGCGCAGAGTGCGACCACGATGAGGTTCGAGGCAGGGCCGGCGGCGGCGACGGCGACCGGTCCCCACAGCCCACCGCGGAGCTTGGAGGGTGTGACCGGGGTACTACCCCAGCCCACCCCCACCATGAAGATCATGAGCACGCTCAGCAACTCAAGGTGCGCCACCGGGTTCAGGGTCACCCGGCCCTCCCGGTAGGCCGTGTCGTCGCCCAGAGAGTAGGCCGACGTTGCGTGCGCCGCCTCG
>JALZFP010000002.1 GCA_030861485.1 Actinomycetota bacterium
AGATAGTCCTGGATACCGGGCACCGACATCTGGCGCGCCAGAAACTCGCCGAACTCCTTCTCCGGCTGGATCACGTGGTCGGCCCCAACCCTGTCGAGCACCCGAGCGTGAAGCTCGTTATTCGCTCGCGAGAAGAGCATCGGAACCTTCAGATCCTTGAGCAATATGGTTCCCAGGCCCATGAACACTGCGAACCCGATGGCGATCAGGCGCGGGGCGGAAAGCCTGCGAGTCAAGGTTGTGTTCGCTCGTTAGGCGGCTTCGAGGGCGTCTTTGGCCTTCCCGACGACCGCGGCGAAGGCTTCGGGCTCGGTGGCGGCGAGGTCCGCCAGGATCTTGCGGTCCAGGTTTATCTCAGCCAGCTTAAGGCCGTGTACGAGCCGGCAGTACGAGAGGCCATGCTCGCGGGCCCCGGCGTTGATTCGTTGAATCCAGAGCGCCCGAAAGTCTCTCTTGCGCTGCTTGCGGTGTGCGTAAGCGTAGACCCCGCCCTTCCAAACCTGCTCCTTGGCCCGCTTGTACGAGCTCTTCTTCGTCCCCCGGTAACCCTTGGCCTGCTCCAAGACCTTTTTACGCTTCTTGCGAGCGTGAACGCTGCGCGCTGTACGAGCCATCTACTTCACCCCCAGGAGGCGCTTGATGCGCTTCTCGTCAGACAGGTGAACTGTGGTCTCGGTGTTCAGGCGCCGCTTGCGCTTGGAGCTCTTTTTCTCCAGGATGTGATTGTGGCCGCTCCTGCGGCGCTTGAGCTTACCCTTCTTCGTGACCTCAAAGCGCCCGGAGACGCCCTTGTGGGTCTTCATCTTCGGCATCTTTTCTTCCTCCACGTTTTGTCTCTATGACTGAATAATCGAGGCTCGCGGCACGGGAGTAACCGTTTCGCCTCACAATATCGCCCGCTATTGTATCAAAGGGTTACTTTAACCACGAGCGGCGCTCTCCTGACGCTGCCCCCTGTCCTCATCCTTCGCTGGAGTGCTCGCGGCCGCATCCTTCTTCGGGGACATGACCATCACCATGTTGCGCCCGTCGAGGTTCGGCTGGCTCTCGATACGCCCAAGGGCCGAGAGATCCTCCGCGAGCCTTCTGAGGAGCTTCTCACCAAGTTCCGGGTGCTGCACCTCGCGGCCGCGGAACATAATCGTGACCTTCACCTTGTCGCCGTGGCGCAAGAAGCGCTCGACGTGGCCGCGCTTAGTGTTGAAGTCGTGGTCACCGATCTTGGGTCGCAGCTTTATCTCGCGGACGTTGATGTTGACCTGCTTTTTGCGAGCGGCCTTGCGAGCCTGTTCCTTCTGGTACTTATACTTGCCGTAGTCCATGATCCGGACCACCGGCGGGTCCGAGTTTGGCGCCACCTCCACGAGGTCGAGGTCGCGCTTCTCGGCGTAATCCATCGCGTCTCTTATGTGCTTGATACCCAGCTGCTCCCCGCTCTCCGAGATGAGACGCACCGAGCGGGCCCTAATCTGGCCGTTGATCCTTGGTTCTTCTTCTGCGGCTACTTTACACCACTCCTTCTAAAACAGAATCTTCGGGGCCGACGAACCGCCAAAAACAGCTTCCCTAGAAGCATCGAGCGGACACGGACCCCGACCTACATTTTTAATTATACCCCTACTACGCTACCGCCGTCTATAAGAATCGTGCGCCGCAACCTCCACTCGCATACATTCCGCGAACTCCTTGATCGTCAGCGCCTCCTGCTCTTTCTCTCCCCTCTTTCGGACGTTGACCGTCCCCTCCCCTTCCTCGGCATCCCCAACGATGAGGAGGTAGGGAATCTTCTGCTTCGCGTTCTCCCGAATCTTTTTTTGCATGCTCATCGGCGCGCCATCCACCTCGACCCTGAAGCCCTCCGCAGTTAGCCTCGCGCCAACCTCCCGAGCGTAAGGGAGGTGCCGGTCAGCCACCGGGATAACCACCGCCTGCACAGGAGCGAGCCAGGTTGGGAAGGCTCCGTTGTAGTGCTCGATGAGAACCCCGAAGAAACGCTCCATGCTACCGAGGAGGGCTCTATGGACCATGTATGGACGATGCGCCTGCCCGTCCTCGCCGATGTACTCCAGTTCGAAGCGCTCAGGCAGGTTAAAGTCGAATTGAATGGTACTGAGCTGCCACTCGCGGCCGAGCGCATCGTTGACCTTCAGGTCTATCTTTGGCCCGTAAAATGCCCCACCACCTTTGTCTACTTGATACGGAACGTTATGCGATTCGACCGCCTTGCGTAGGGCTTCGGTAGCCCGATCCCAGTCCTCCGGCTCGCCCACGTACTTCTCCGGACGTGTGGCGAGATAGGGGGTAAAGTCAGTAAGACCCAAAGTCCTTAAGATATAGAGCGAGAACTCGAGGGCGTCTCCGATCTCTTCTTCTACCTGATCGGGGCGGCAGAAGATATGAGCATCGTCCTGGGTAAAACCTCGGACGCGGGTGAGGCCGTGTAGTACGCCGCTGCGCTCGTAGCGATAGACTGCTCCGTACTCAGCGTAGCGCTTGGGCAGGTCCCGGTAGGAGCGCATCCGGCTCTTAAAGATCTGGATGTGGAACGGGCAGTTCATCGGCTTGGCGTAGTAGTCCTCACCCTCGATGTCCATTGGTGAGTACATGTTCTCGGCGTAGAAGTCCAGGTGCCCAGAGGTCTCCCACAGACCGGACCTGCCGATGTGCGGCGAGAAGACCCACTCGTAGCCGTTTTCGAGATGGGCCTTGCGACTGAAGTCCTCGATGAGGACCCGGACCATAGCCCCCTTGGGGTGCCACAGGATCAGACCAGGCCCTACCTCTTCAGAGATGCTGAACAAGTTCAGCTCCCGTCCAAGCTTGCGATGATCCCGCGCCTTCGCCTCCTCCAGGCTCCTCAAGTGGGCCTTGAGCTCCTTCTCTGTCGGCCAGGCGGTCCCGTAGATGCGGGTGAGCATCGGCTTGTTCTCATCGCCACGCCAGTAGGCCCCGGCGATGTTCTGAAGCTTGAAGGCCCCGAGCCTTCCCGTGCTCGGCACGTGCGGGCCACGGCAGAGGTCGAAGAACTCGCCCTGGCGGTAGATCGTTATATCGCCGTCTTCGAGGTCGCAGACAATCTCCCACTTGTAAGGGTTGTTCTTGTACAACTCCTCGGCCTCGGCTTTAGAAATCTCTTCCCGTTTTATGGGGAGATCCCGCCCGACCACCTCACGCATCTTCTGCTCGATGCGTGGCAGGTCTTCGTCGGTGATCCTGCCGTTGACCTCAATGTCGTAATAGAAGCCGTTCTCTATTGGTGGACCTATGGTCAGCTTGCTGCCCGGGTAGAGCTCCACAACGGCCTGTGCCATCGCGTGCGCCGTCGAGTGTCGCAGAACCTCAAGCCCCTCGACGGTATCCCTGGTAACCACCTCGAAATCCCCCCCTCCGTTCAGCGGAGCGTCGAGATCTATCAACTCGCCGTTCAGCTTTGCGACCACGGCGTCGCGGGCGAGACGCTTACCGATTTTCTCCGCCACGTCGCGCGCCCTTTCACCCGGTTCTACCGGCAGTTCTTTACCGTCGGGTAGCCTAACCGCAGCCATACGCCGCTCCTCCAAACG
>JALZFP010000015.1 GCA_030861485.1 Actinomycetota bacterium
GCCTCAGCCCGGTTGCCCACTGCGGCGTGGGCCCGCATGAGGAGTTGGTAACTGGTCTCCCGGAAAGGTTCGATAGTCACCGCTTCCTTGGCGTGCTTCACTGCATATGCTGGTTCTGTGTTCCAGATAGTAGGCTCGCTTAGACATTCGTGTGCCCGCACGAGCACGTCGCGCAGCTCGGAGCGTTTCAAGGTCACCCACGGTCCCTCCTCGCCCATCAGAAAAGGCCTGCGAGAAATCTGGTAAGCCACGTGTGCCCATCCCCAAGCCTCTGGCCGTTTGTCTCCCCGTAGCGCAGTTTCCGCACGGTCGATGGCCTCGCTCGCAGCTTCCACGTCGATCCAGACGTCGGCGGGCAGCAATAGTTGATAGTGGCCGAAGGAACTGGTAAGGGCAATGCCGGGAATACTGGCGCTAGCGAGTAGCGCGCGCAGCTTGCTAATGAGCGCGCTGAGTGACCTTTCCCAGGAAGGAGGCACCGCACCCAGCCAAAGCTCCTCGGCTAACTCGTCCCGCGATACTGCCCTGAGGCGCTCGCCGACCAGGTAGGCGAAGGCGAGGCGGCCTTGCCTTCCCATCAAGCGTGTTTCGTCGAGGAGGACGGTGCCGCTTTTCTCGACAAGCACCCGGTTGGTTAGGTAGATCCTCAGCGCCATCTCACCAACCTTTTCACAACATACTGCCAACACCACCGATGGACTCGGGTGGCGGATCGCCCGCGACCTGCCTGCTTCGGAAGCCACTATACCGCTTGTTGCACGGCCGAGACGAGAAGTGCGCAGAGACCACGGTGCGCGAGACCGCGAGAAGACGAACAACGAGAAGCTGCGTTACTACCTGGCCAACCTCTCCTCACTCGACGAGGTACGCCAGCTGGCCGAAGAAGTAAGGGCCGATTACGACCGCCTGGTTATTCTGATCAACAACGCCCGTGTGTTTGTTCGAGAACGGGCTATCTCCAGGGATGGCCACGAGCTTACCTTCGCTGTTAACTACCTCGCACCCTTCCTGCTAACCCACCTCCTCGTGCCGCTGCTGCGCTGCTCCGCTCCCGCACGCGCGACCACAACGTCGCTTCGGCGGGCCAAAGCCCGGTGAGCTTCTACGAACCGGTGCTAGAGCGAGGCTGCGACGGCATACGGGGGTACGCCCGGAGCACGCTGGCCCTCAGCCCGTTCACCTTCGAGCTGGCCGGGCAACTCGAAGGCGCAGGTGTTGCCAACAAGTGCCTGCACCCAGTTACGCTGATGGGCACGAATGATGCACAGATACTTCATACCACGAATCCATTTGAGGAGAAGCCCAGCAGAAGATTACACCTGACAGGGCGGTAGTTCTCCGCCGCTGTAATCCGCCTTGCTAAACGTTTTTCTGCTGTTAAGAGCACCTTTATTGCAAGTGCGACTCTTTTTGTTACAATACCGCCATCTAGCGACTATAGATGAACCCAAACAGAAGGAGCCGAAGGAAAGGTGCGAGCCACGTTACAGCCAGGTTTGACGAACAGGTTAACCAAGTACCTGAGGACCACGCAGCAACTCATAGAGGAGGGGCGCGATGCGGTCTCGAGCAAGGAGCTCGGGGACTTCACGGGGATCAACCCGGTGCAGGTACGGCGGGACTTGAACGCCATAGGGTTCTCCGGCACCCGGGGGGTAGGCTATCAGGCCTACGATCTCGTAGAGGCCGTGAGGAGCATCCTGGGTTTGAAGCAGACCTACAACATCGCCCTGGTAGGCGCGGGCAACCTCGGTAGCGCCATAGCGGACAGCACGATCCTCCCCAAGCGGGGGTTCGTAATACACGACGTCTTCGATAACGATCCGGAGAAGATTGGGCGCACCGTTGGCAATATCGTCGTCAAGCACATCGACGAGCTGAAGAAGAGCGTCGCGGAGGCCGACGAGATCATCGGCATCATCGCCACCCCCTCCTCCTCCGCCCAGAGCGTCGCCGAGCAGATGGTCGAAGCCGGCATCAGGGTCATCCTCAACTATACCGACGTCCTTCTGCACGTCCCCTACGGCGTGGATGTCCACCGCATAGATCCAACCGCCCAACTTATGCACACCCTCTACTATCTCACCCAGGTCGGCGGAGAAGCCGCCTCTTAAAGCCGGTCAACCTTTAGCCAGCGGCTTCTGGTATCAACCAAAAGCCGCTTTTCTTTTCCGAGCGATAATTCGTGTTCACTACCCGAACCACGCCCACCATTTTTGCTGACCGCCGAAAGCTGACTGCTGAGGGCTACGAAAAGAGGAAGAGCCCGGAACACTCTTTAGGGGTGATAGGTGGGGAAAGGGAAAGGAGGAGTGCGCCCCGGGCTCTTTAATTGTGTCGATTTGGTATCGCACCAACCGACGCTGATAATATACCGCGCTCGTCACACTTTGTAAAGGTATTGGAACTAAAAACCGGGATTTTTCCTGCTACCGGCCACAGAAATTACACAATATTCTGCGCACGCAAGCAGTACAAACGGCAGATGTTGGTACTCAAGATATTTTCTTAACAAACCTTCTTTTTGCTTCCTTTGCCCTGTATCGGACGCCCGTACTGGTACAGTAGCGGGCGCTAGCACGACTCTCGTGAGCGAGTTCGCTCTTACCTGGATGGCTTAGTGAAGATTAGCTTCGATGCGCCCTAAAACGGGATATCGTCGAAATCCTCTTCGTTCAGCTCCACGTCGTCCCGGGAGCTACGCTGATTGGCGCGGGCGCGCTGGCCTCCGCCGGAAGACGTGCCCGCTTCGCCGCCGCCTTCGCCCCGGCCGAGGAACTGGACGTTGTCCGCCACGACGTCTACCTTGGAGCGCCTGGAGCCGTCCTGGGCCTCCCAGGTGCGATACTGCAGCTTGCCCTCGACGAGGATCGGGTCCCCCTTCTTTTTGTAGTTCGCGATGGTTTCACCCAGCTCCCGCCAGGCTGTTATGTCGAAGAAGTCGACCTCTTCGCTCTTGGAGCGCACCCGGTTCACCGCAAGCCCGAACTCACAGACCGGTATACCGCTGCTGGTGAACCTGAGCTCGGGGTCCCTGGTAAGGTTGCCGGCGAGTACCACCCGGTTAAAGCTCACCATGTTCGTATCCTCCTCTTCTCTTTCGTAACTAAGTCTAGAAGCTAAGTCTACAGAAACGTATCTTCTTCTCAAAGGGCCAAATTCTAAGGCTATCGTCCCCTGATGCGGGTATGTGCTGATAGCACTCCATCCTCCAAAGCTGGGTAAGAAAACTCGCCCGCAAACCTAGCGCGAAGGAGTATATCCCTGAAAGGGTGACCGGCGCATCGCCCAAAGGTCGTATTCATAGTAAGGTAGCGCCGTAACCCGTGGCCCTTAGTGCTGCGTCCTATTTGATACCCTCGTTGGTACCCCACGTTTTGCTTCATACGGGTTTCCGAGAAGAACCCTTCTAGAAACAGTTTGGTAAATAGCTGGACGAGTCTAGATCTCGTATTTACGGTAGCTCAAAGAGGCAATATGGGCGTTTCTTCCCTCGTTTTACCGACACCTGGGACCTCGAAATGGAGCCCATTCGCATTTACTAAACACTTTCTCTAGGAGACTCGTTGAACAGGGGACGATTTTGGAGTAGGCGAATAGAATAGTGAGGAGGTTTTATCGTAATGGTACAGGAGCATAACTAATAAGACGAGAGCGCAAAAATAAGCTCATTGCCGCTGCACAGTACAAGATCCGAGAAGAAGACCTCTTGGAAGGTGTACCCGATCAGCCGGTAGAGCCGCCTTCTCCGTTGCCAACACCAACGCCTAGTCCTACCCCGGCGCCAAACCCAGATCCGGAGACACCCCCTGAACCCCGTGAACCGAAACCTGATACTCCGGGACCAAGCCCCGGTCCTATTCGGGTACCCCCGCCGGACACACCTCCTCCGGGGCCGGGGGAGCCAGTTACCCCGCTACCTACAACCTCACCTATCCCCCCTTTGCCCCCTTCGTCAGAAGGTACGCACTGCCAGGGCTACTCTGATAGTTGAGGAAACACGCCGTATGTCCTAGAAA
>JALZFP010000025.1 GCA_030861485.1 Actinomycetota bacterium
GCCTGGATCGGTTTGTACGAGCCGAACGAAGAGGAGTTCGAATCCGTCACCGGCGAGTTCGACCTGCACGAGCTAGCGGTCGAGGATGCCATCAAAGCTCACCAGCGACCGAAGATCGAGCGTTACGGAAGCTCGGTCTTCGTAGTACTCAAGTCAGCACGGTACATAGACGAGACGGAGACGGTGGAGTTCGGCGAGATCCACGCGTTCGTCGGATCCGGTTTCATCATCACCGTCCGTCACGGCGAGGCCTCTGAGCTGCACGAGGTGCGCGAGCGGTTGGAGAACGAACCCGACCTGCTGCGCCGGGGCCCTGCGGCGATTCTGTACGCGATCATGGATCGCGTGGTAGACGATTACACCCCGGTGATCCAGGGTCTTCAGACCGACATTGACGAGATAGAGTCGGAGGTTTTCGGAGGTAACGCCAGCGTCTCACGCCGGATCTACGCGCTCTCCCGAGAGGTCCTTGAGTTCCGGAGGGCGGCACAGCCGCTGACCGGCGTGCTCGACGACCTGACCGAGGGGGAAGTGTACGACCTCGACCCCGAGCTGCGCCGTTACCTGCGCGACGTCCGGGATCACGCGCTACGCACGACGGAGCAGATCGAGGCCTTCCACGAACTGCTCTCGAACATCCTGAGCGTGAACCTCACCCTGGTCGGCATAAACCAGAACGACGAGGTCAAGAAGATCAGCGCCTGGGCCGCGATCCTGTTCGCACCGACGTTGGTGGCGGGCATCTACGGGATGAACTTCAAGTACATGCCGGAGCTTTCGTGGAAGGCGGGCTACCCGTTCGCGCTAGCGCTGATGGTGCTTACCGCGCTCGTGCTCCACCGCGCCTTCAAGAGGGCCGGCTGGCTCTAGGGCGACCTTCGGTCGCCGGCCAGCGTTTCAGCCCGTCGCCTTTTTGTTTCGCGCCGAAACCCGACCTAGCATCGTTCGCTTTCTCCCACCCACTTCCTCGAACGAGCCTACCCTTCCGCTGACCCCAGCTCGTCTGACTGGCTGAGCAGCTCACAACCCTCTCTAAGCTCTTTACAACCCACTAACCAGCGGCTATACCTCTACCGTGGCCGAGAAAGAGCGAAAGAGGTTCCGGACGAAGGTCCAGGAGGAGCACAGTGGGGAGCCGGACAAGGGTGGGGGCATCCGGCGGCGTTTGCGTGAGCGGCCCCGCATCCGGCCGCGCGTCTTCGGGTACCTGACCGAGGAGAAGGAGTCCCTGAGGCAGGGGTTTGCGGCGCTCTTCGTCTCGTCGGTTGGGGAGCTCGTCGCCGGCATCGTGCTCGCCGGTATCGCCGGGACTCTGGAGGAACTCGTAGGCCTTGCGGTCCTCATTCCGGCGGCCATCGGGATGCGGGGCGCCATCTTTGGAGCGATGGGCAGTCGGCTCTCGACCTCTATCCAGACCGGCCTCTTCAGCTTCAGCCTGCGCCGTGGCGTACTCGCGGAGAACGTGCAGGCCGCGGCGGTCCTCTCGCTCCTCTCGGGGGTGTTTCTGGCGTTACTGGCGCGGTATCTGTCCGATATCCTCGGGGTCGTCACGGAGCTCTCGGTAGTGGACTACGTCGTGATATCGACCATCGGTGGCATCATTGCTGGCGTCTTGCTCCTGGGCCTCACCGTCCTCGTGGCCCGCACGAGCGTCGCGCGCGGCTGGGATATGGACAACATCGCCGCACCCCTGCTCACCGCCGCCGGCGACATACTGACCCTGCCCTCTCTAGTCGTGGCCGCTTATCTTATAGACATCCCCGGCCTCTCCGGCGGGCTCGCCCTCGCGCTCGTCGCCGCAGCCGTCGTCACCGCGGTTTTGGGATTCAGGATCGGGGCTCAAAATCTCAGGCGTATCCTCGCCGAAAGCCTCCCCATTCTCGCCCTCACCGGCACCATAACGATCCTGGTCGGCGTCGCCTTCGAAGACCGGAGCGAGCAGTTTACGACGCTCCTGGCTTTGAGCATCTTGCTACCGGCATTCTTGCAGGAGGGCGGAGCTCTGGGCGGCATCCTCTCCAGCCGGCTCTCATCGAAGATACACCTGGGTCTTCTCGCACCGCGGGGCCTGCCGTCGGTGACCGCGTTCAAGGACTTTGTCCTGATCTACACCTTCGCCGTCGGGGTCTACCTGTTCGTCGGGGCTGCCTCGCACGGGCTCGCCGTAACCCTCTTCCACGAAGGGTCCAGCCCAGGCCTCCTGGCGATGATGGGTTTGGCGCTCCTCGCAGGGCTGATAGCGACGACCGCCGCGGTGCTAGCAGCCTACTACGGTTCGGTTGCCTCGTACCGTCTGGGGCTAGACCCGGACACCTACGGGATCCCGATCATCACGGCCACCGTTGACCTTTTGGGATTTATGAGCCTTATAATTGCTTTGATCGTCTTCGGACTGGCAGGTTAGGAGCTATGCGCGAAGATCGACCACGAAACCTCAAAGATATGCTCGCCGAGGCAAAGAACACCTCGGAGCTGATGGTGGACCTGGCCTACGCGGCCCTCTTCTACAATTCGGAGGACTTCTCGGAGGAGGTCTTCCGGCTTGAGGAACGCCTTAACGACCTGGTTTATGACATGCGTAGTCTGGCGATACTCGCGGCGAGGAGCCCGGCAGACTCCGAACAGATGGCCGGTATCCTGCAAGTCGTGCAGGACATAGAGAAGATCGGCAACGCCGCCTACGACATCGCTAAGATCGTGGTGAAGAAGCTCGGCATCCCGCCCGAGCTCCTGCAAGACCTCCCCGCCGCCGAGGAGATAACGAGCCGGGTCAGCATAAGGAGCGAGAGCATGCTCGACGGCCGCAGCCTGGAGGAGCTGGACCTTCCGGTGGAGACGGGCATGCGGC
>JALZFP010000055.1 GCA_030861485.1 Actinomycetota bacterium
AGACGGCGCGGCCAGTGTCCGGCGTACGGCCGGCGTCCCCCAGGCCCCGGCCTCCAGTCAGCCCCGCCAGCGGCTACGCGGCGTGGATGCGGCCCGCGCTATCGCCGTGCTGGGCATGGTCATGGTCCACTTCGGGCCGAACCCAACGCCCGACACTGCCCTCGGCAACGTCTACGGCGTCTCCCACGGGCGCGCCTCCGTACTGTTCGCGCTCCTCGCCGGAGTAGGGGTAGCGCTGCTCGTAGGCGACCGCTTGCGAGGGTGGCTGTCTCTTGCCCGCGGGCGACTGGTCCTCCGGGGAACGCTGCTGCTTCCGCCGGGACTGTGGCTGCAGGGACTCGACCACGGAGCTCTCGTGATCCTGCAGTACTACGCGGTCTACTTTCTGTTTGCCGCGCTTGTCCTCACCCTTTCGGACCGTTGGCTGCTGGCGGGTGGGGCGGCCGTGCTCGTCGGTGGTCCGCTCGTCTACCTAGGGGGCCAGATGGTAGTGCCGGAGTGGTTCACCGCCGACCCCGCTACGCTCGGAGATCCGATCTCCAAGATCGCCGACGACCTGCTGCTCACGGGGACGTACCCACTGGTTACCTGGGCGGCCCCGCTACTCTTCGGGCTGTGGCTGGGGCGACAGGACCTGGCGGCGCCGGCGGTGCGTTGGGGACTACTCTTCCTCGGGTTGGTAGTTGCCGTGGCTGCAGCGAGCGCCGCCGACTGGCTCACCGCAGCCTTCAGCGAGGCATTCGAGCAACCGGGCGGCCCTGGGTTCGCATACTACCTCCTTACGGACACGCCTCACGATCAGATGCCGCTGTGGATGCTGGGGGCTATCGGCTCGGCCTGCGCGGTGCTCGGCGGAATGCTGCTGCTAGCCGGTTGGCTGCCGCGGGCGACGTGGCCGTTGGCCGCCACCGGCTAGCTGGCATTAACCGTCTACGTGGGCCACCTGCTGCTGCTCGACGCCCTCTTAAAGCTGCTGAAGCACGAGACGGTGCCGGCGGCGTCCCTCAGCGTCGGAGCGTTCATGCTGCTCGTCGGGGCCGCTTGCACGCTCTGGCGGGCGATGCTCCCACGTGGGCCGCTCGAGGCCGCCCTCGCCACGCCGTGGTGGATGATCGAGCGTCTCCTCCAACCTATCATTGGGCGGCTTGAGGCCGGTCGTCGTGCTCGCGAATCTGATCGATGAAGGCCGGTCCTAGGTGCACAGAATCGGGTTTGAGACCTCGAGAAAACTGGAGGGCTAAGAGAGGGTCACGGAAGGCACCGTGTTGATTTGAAGGGCGTACATGAGGTCTTTGAAGGACAATCCGAGGGTGCCAAGGGATACCCCGAGTGTCTCGTCCCACCGTTCAATGAAGGATGGCCTAACCATCCTTCGCCCGGATTGCGCAAGTTGTCCCTTCTTACTCCTGCGCTCGGGGGCGAGACACCCTTATGGCCCCGCGTCGTTTACTCATTGCGGCCCCTGCATCCGATCAGCACATGCGGTATACCTGGGTTGCCTGCAGCATCCACACCAGCGGAAGGAGATGTCGCAGATGATGACCAACGACGAGCAGTCGGGGGACTCTCTCCGCACAGAGGAGGTTGCCACTTTGGGAGGTGGCTGCTTCTGGTGCCTTGAGGCGGTCTTCGACGAGTTGCGGGGCGTCAAAGAGGTGGTTTCAGGTTACTCTGGCGGCACGGTGCCAGATCCTACCTACGAGCAGGTCTGCACCGGCACCACCGGCCATGCGGAGGTCGTCCGGGTTACCTTCGACCCCTCAGATATCTCGTTTAGGGAAATCTTGGAAGTGTACTTCTCCATCCATGACCCCACCACCTTGAACCGCCAAGGCGCGGACGTGGGGACGCAGTACCGCTCGGCGATCTTCTACCACACCCCGGAGCAGAAGCGCGTCGGAGAGGAAGTGATCGCGGAGTTGGAGGAGGCGAGCGTCTGGGAGCGGCCTATCGTCACGGAGCTGACGCCCGCTAGCGACTTCTATATTGCTGAGGACTACCATCAGGAGTACTTCCAGCGTAACCAGGGGCAGCCTTACTGCCAGGTCGTGGTGGCACCCAAAGTGGCGAAGTTGCGCAAGCAGCACCTCGACAAGTTAAAGGTATGAAGAGAGGGTCACGAAAGCATCGCGTTGGTCTCAAAGGTCCTTTAGGATGGCTTTGGAGAATCCTCCGGCTATCGGCCCAGATATGATCCCGGAAGAGGTGCTAATAGCACCTCGACACCCAGCCACACCGCACCCACACCCTTATGCTCTCCCCCAAGAGGCAGGAAGGCTGCAAGGAGGAGGATGGTTTGAATAAGGAGCCCTACGAGTGGCAGGTGGAAGAGGTGATAAACACGCTCTAGGAGGGGCAGAAAGAGTTTTGCAGGAGCACCTTACGACGGTGAACGCACCGAACCGCCAGGTTGGGCGTTCGCCGGCCGAGGAAGTCGAGCTACCGAAGGCATTAGCTAAGATTGTCAACCCTGTCCTGAAGGCGCTGCTGCACTCCCCGCTGCATGGGCGGTCGGCAAGCAGCCCATGCTACTTGGCTTGGAAGGCCGCAAGACCGGTAGGAGATACAAAGTGGTGGTCGGACCGCCACGAGGTGAACGGTAAGCTCCTAGTACCGCTGGAGACCACGGGGAGGAGTAGGTGGCAGCTTAACTTGGGCGGCGGGACGCCAGTCGAGATTACGGCGGGGGCAGGCTCCGGCGCGGTCGGGGCGAGCTGGTCGAGGACCTCGAAGAGGTTGCACGCGTACACGAGGTGCCCTTAGGCCGGGTGGTCCTGAAGAACGCGTGGCGCCTAGGGTTTAGGGCGAACGTGGACGCGGAGGCCTACCAGGGACGAGTTGAAGGCCGTACTGGCCGGCCGAGGGGTGATCAACATCGAGCTTGACGAGGTTATCCAAGGCGACCCTTTGGTATATGTGGCTGGAAGCCGCTCAAGTCGTGACTTGGGTACGTGAAGCGATAGCCAGAAAGGAACAACGATGAGGGACTCGACCGGAGCCACCGTCTTGGTGACGGGCGCCACCGACGGGCTGGGCAGGCACGTAGCCCTAGAACTCGCTAATAAGGGCGCCACGGTGCTGTTGCACGGACGCAGCAGGGAACGCTGCGAATGGGTCTTTGAGGAGATACAGGGGCAGACGGGCAGTGGCGGGGGGTCGCGATACTACCTCGCCGACCTCTCCTCGCTGAGCGAAGTGCGCGGGCTGGCCGAGCAGATCCTCTCGGAGCACGACCGCCTCGACATCCTCGTCAACAACGCGGGCATTATCGCTGAGGAGCGCGAGGAGACCGAGGACGGAGTGGAGCTCACCTTCGCCGTCAACTACCTGGCGCACTTCTTGCTCACCAACCTGCTCCTGCCGCTCCTACTCGACTCCGCGCCTGCGCGTATAGTCAACGTGGCTTCGGCGGGACAGAGTCCCGTTGACTTCGGCAACGTGATGCTAAAGCGGGGCTATCGTGGCATGAAGGCCTACACGCAGAGCAAGCTGGCCCAAGTCATGTTCACCTTCGAGCTCGCCGAGCATCTGCGGGGTACCGGGGTGACCGTCAACGCCCTGCACCCGGCCACCCTGATGGACACCAAGATGGTCCACCAGACCTTCGGCCACGCTTCGAGCACCGTGCAAGAAGGCACAGAGGCCGTGGTGCGCCTCGCTGCCTCGCCCGAACTAGAAGGGGTAACCGGTCGCTACTTCGACGGGACGCGGGAAGCCCGCGCGGACCGACAGGCGTATGATGCGGGGGCCAGGAAGAGACTGTGGGACTTGAGCGAGAAACTGTGCAGGGGTTTCCTCCAACCCCTCGCCCGCCGGCAATGATGAGCCTCTGCCTGCTCATCTTGTGCCCTTTTGGGCTCTCCTTCCCGTGAATTGGCCTCATTGCTTGCTCTACGTTTTGCCCGCAAATCGCGTATTTCGGAAGGTGGGCCTGCCTGGACTTGAACCAGGGACCTCTTCCTTGTTAGAGACAATGGCAATGTTTTCTGGGCGTTTCTGGTCGTTCAGCGATTCCCCGTATTTGGGCCTAATTCCCTCATAGAGTGTTCCTGATTGTTCGCCGCTGTTTAGGGCGGGTTGGTGTATCGGTTGGTGTACTTGGTGTACACCGAAGAAATGGTTTGTAGTGCTCAATTACTGTAGTTCGCGCTAAAGCTATGATGACAGCGATATCACCTTGGTGCCTATCCAGCTTGCGGACTGTGTCATTGTGCTCTACGCGGTAGCAAATCGAGCGCGAG
>JALZFP010000066.1 GCA_030861485.1 Actinomycetota bacterium
GGTCGCAAGAGGCTCTCTTGCGACCGCCTTTTCCACGCCCTTTACGAGGGTTGTAGAATAAGTTGGTAGCGCAGATTTGCAACGCATGGAGGACTTTCAGTGAAGACGGACATACATCCCGCGTACACGACGACACACATACACTGCACCAGTTGCGGCACCGAGTTCGAGACCCGCTCGACGGCGGGGGATACGATCTCGGTAGACATCTGCTCGAACTGCCACCCGTTCTACACGGGCAAGCAGCGCATAGTGGACACCGGTGGTAGGGTGCAGAGGTTCAGAAACCGCCAGGCACGTCAGAAATGATAGAAAGCAGGTAAAGCATTGAGAGTCGGTGGGCAGGCGGTAATGGAGGGTGTCCTGATGCGCTCTCCCAACTTCTGGGGGATGGCGGTTAGGGCGCCGTCGGGGGACATGAATGTCCAGGCAGAGCCGTTCTATTCGGTTACCCGAAAGAGCAAAGTCCTCAGGTTGCCGGTGATCAGGGGCTTCGTCTCGCTTGCTGAGACTCTGTGGCTCGGAATGAAGGCCCTGACGACCTCGACCAACATAGCTCTTGGCGAGGAAGAGGACCTCTCCAAAAAAGAGATAGCGGTGACCCTACTCTTCGGTCTCGTCCTCGCGGTTTTGCTCTTCCTCGCCGCGCCTGTTTGGGGGGCAAAGGGCGTCGGTCTACTGCTTGGCGACAGTATAGAGAACCCGCTCCTCTTTAACCTTGTTGAGGGTGTGATTCGGATCGGCATCTTTATGCTGTACCTCGTGGGGATTACGCTCGTTAGCAAGGATATCAGACGCTTTTTTGCCTACCACGGGGCCGAACACAAGGCGATTAAGGTCTATGAGAGGGGCGAGGACCTCGTCCCCGAGAACGCCCGCAAGCTCGATACGAGTCACGTCCGCTGCGGGACGAGCTTCGTCCTCTACGTCCTCGTCCTGAGCATCCTGGTCTTTAGCCTCCTCCCGATAGACTGGTGGGTTGAGGCGGTGGCGAGTCGTATCGTGGTCATCCCGCTCGTGGCCGGCATCGCTTTTGAGTTCATTATGTGGAGCGCCCGCAACCACAGTAACCCCGTTGTGAAGGCCGTGATCTGGCCGGGGCTACAGCTCCAGAAGCTCACCACCAGGGAGCCGACGGACGATCAGGTAGAGGTCGCGATGGCCTCTCTCAAGAAGGTCCTTACGATGGAGGACGAGGCGCGCATCGACTCTAAGGCTACGGACAAACTGGTAATTTAGGGAGTATGGATCAGCAAGTAATAAAACTTGCCGAGGAGACGCTCGCCCGTTACGAGGCGCTTACCCAAGAGCTCTCGGGCCCGGACATCTACTCCGACCAGCGCCGCTATGCGGAGGTCGCTAAAGAGCACGCTCGTATGCGGCGTGGTGCAGAGTGGTCCCGGGAGCTTCTGGACGTTGTCGGGGAGGCCGCGGAGGCGCGGGAGTTGGTCCCCTCGGCCGAAACGGCCGAAGAGCGGGAGTTCTTCGCGCAAGAGGCCCAGGAGGCTGAGCAAAAGGTCGAGGAGCTGACCGAGAAGATCCGGACCGAGCTTATAGACCGCGACCCGAACGACGACAAGGACGTGATCCTCGAGATAAGGGCCGGTGCGGGCGGCGACGAGGCCGCCCTATTTGCCGGCGAGCTCTACGAGATGTACACCCGCTACGCCGACCGCCTCGGCTTCAAGCACCGCACCCTCTCCTCGAATCCAGCCGAGGTCGGGGGCTACAAGGAGGTCATCGTCGAGGTAGAAGGCGACGGGGCCTACTCGGTGTACAAGCATGAGGGCGGAACCCATCGGGTACAGAGGGTCCCGAAGACCGAGAGCCAGGGCCGCATCCATACCTCGACGGCCACCGTGGCCGTGCTGCCAGAGGCCGAGGAAGTCGAGGTCGATGTCAACCAGAATGACCTTGAGATAGACGTTTACCGTTCGAGCGGTCCCGGTGGGCAGAGCGTCAACACGACGGATTCGGCGGTCAGGATCACGCACAAGCCCACCGGCCTCGTCGTGACCTGCCAGGACGAGAAGAGCCAGCTCCAGAACAAGGAGCAGGCGATGCGCATCTTGCGGTCGCGGCTCCTCGAACGGGAGATACGCGAGCGACAGGAGCAGGAAGGCGCCTTGCGCCAAGCCCAGGTCGGCACGGGCGACCGTTCGGCTAAGGTCCGCACCTACAACTTCCCGCAGAGCCGCATCACCGACCATCGTATCGGCCTGACTTCTCACAACCTCGAAGCTACGTTGGGCGGCGACCTAGAAGAGTTCACCCGCGCTCTGGCCGCCAAGGAGCGCACCGAACGCCTCGCCGCCGAGGCTGCTGGAACCCCCTCCTAAACGCTTATGCGGACCGGCGTGCTGAGCGCCCGCAGGCTCGTCCAAGACGCGGCCGAAGAGCTCGAGAGCGCGGGCATCCCCGAGGCGAAAGCTTCCGCCGAAGTGCTCCTGACCGAACTCCTCGGCGTGAGGCGGAGTGAGCTGGCTTTGCTTAAGGAGCCGGTGACCGGCAAGCAGGCGGAACTTTATAAAGCCTGGATCTCGCGGCGCAAGAAGCGCGAGACCGTGCAGCGCATTCTCGGCTACGCCTACTTCCGTAATCTACGGCTGGAGCTCGACGAGCACACCTTGATACCTCGTACCGACACCGAGAGCGT
>JALZFP010000082.1 GCA_030861485.1 Actinomycetota bacterium
AGGCTTTGGAGTTCGTAAAGGTAGAGCGTGAGGAGAACGGGGTGGCCGTCTTGACCGTCGACCGGCAGGACAAGCTCAACTCCCTGAACCCGCAGGTTATAGAGGAGATCCACCGGGCACTCCAGGAGCTCGAGGAGGACCAGCCGCGGGTCACGATCGTCACCGGCGCGGGCGAGAGGGCCTTTGTCGCCGGGGCGGACATAGCGGAGATGAACAAGATGAGCCCTTTGGAGGCCAAACGCTTTGCCGAGCTGGGCCACAGGGCGACGTCCTTGCTAGACCGGAGCACCGTCCCGAGCATCGCCGCCGTCAACGGCTTTGCCCTGGGCGGCGGGTGCGAGCTCGCGCTGGCCTGCGACATCCGCATCGCCGCCGAGAACGCCCTCTTCGGCTTCCCCGAGGTTACCCTGGGCATTCTCCCCGGCCTGGGCGGGACGCAGCGTCTGCCGCGCCTCGTGGGACCGGGGATCGCCAAAGAGATGATCTTTTCGGGACGGCGCATAAAGGCCGAGGAGGCCCGCACGGTAAACCTCGTCAACCGCGTCGTGCCCGAGGGCGAGGCGCTCGACGTAGCCCGCGAGCTCGCAGGAGAGATAGCCTCCAACGGCCCCGTCGCCGTCAGGCACGCAAAGGCCGCAACGAACAAGGCGCAGGACCTGGACCTGGAGAGCGGCCTCGACTACGAGGCGGACCAGTTCGCCCTTCTCTTCGGCACCGAGGACGCCCGCGAAGGCATGGGAGCCTTTGTCGAGAAGCGCGAGGCCAAGTTCAAGGGGCGCTAAAGAGCCGCGCTTGCACGAGACGAAGCTCCGCGTCCGCTACTCGGAGACCGACGCCCAAGGCATCGTAAACAACGCCAACTTCCTCTCCTATTTCGAGGTCGGCCGCGTCGAGTGGCTGCGCGCCGCTGGCCTCTCCTACAAGGAGCTTGAGGCGCAAGGCTACGGCTTTGTGGTCGTAGAGGTCCACGCCTTCTACAAGCGCGCCGCCCGCTTTGACGATGAGCTTACGCTCCGCACGCGCCTGGCGGAGCTTAGCAAAGCCTCCTTTCGCTTTGAGTACGCCCTGCTGCGTGGTAGAGAGGTGCTCGCCACCGGCTCTACGCGTCATGGGTGCGTAGAGCTGGCGAGCGGGAGGCCGAGCCGGCTGCCCCTAGACCTTGGCACCCGCCTGCGGGAGATCGAGCCTCGCCCAGAGGCCGGGTGTGGGGACTGAGGCCTCGGAAATACTATTCCTCGGCCGTGAAGGTGCGGGTGGCCTGCTGGCCGGGGGCGCCGAGGGGCCCAAGGTCCTCGCCGTTAACCCCTACCTGAACGGCCCCGGCGTCGGCGGCCGTGACGGTGACGGTTCCCTCTCCTGTGAACTCTTCGGAGAAACCCGAACCCGCCACTTGGGCGTAGGCGATCCGCCCATCTTCCAAGACGGTCAGCCCCACGCCGCCGACGCCGACCACCTCGACGACTACCCTCACACCGCCTTCTTTCTCCTCGGGGGAGGTCTCCTTTACCGGAGAGGTCTCTTCTACCGTGGTAGGCCTCTCCCTTTGAGGCAGGGTGGTCTCCCTGACCGTGGTAGATCCCGCCCCTTGAGATGAAGTGCCCTCTTCAACCGGGGCGTTGGACGCACCCCCTTCCGTGGATCGCAAAGACTGCTGATACCTGTAGAGAAGAAGGCCGTCTAGGACCAGAAAAACCGTTAGCGCAATCACCAACGCTATGGGCGAGTTCAGCCTCTCGAGAACCCGCACTATCCTCCGGCCCTAGCATCTAAGGAGATCATTAGCGGGGTATCTTAGCAAGAACGAGGCCTAGGGTTTGGCGGGTGGACGGTCCTTCGCGGCGCGCAGCGGCGTCACCCCGGGCCGCACCCGTTAGGGGTGCGTAGAGAGCTTGAGAGCGGGTGCCCGTTGCGGTTCCCTAGGGAATTCTACGCCCTGCGGGACGGGTGAGGCTGGCCCGTTCTGCGGCCGTAGCGGTGGCGGGCGAGGCTGGAGAGGAGGCCGAGCGGGGCGGCGACGGCGGCGGCCAGGGCGAAGAGGAGCCCGTAGTAGCCGGCCTCGGCGAGCGGGGCGACGGCGGCCGTGGCGACGCCGCTGCCGACGAAGATGGCGGTGGCGAAAAAGGAGATCACGGTCGCCCGCGCCTCGGGTAGCACGGAGATAGCCCAGCTTTGGAGCGTCGAGTGCATAAAGGCGAAGGCGCCTCCCGCGCACACCGCCGCCAG
>JALZFP010000101.1 GCA_030861485.1 Actinomycetota bacterium
CGTTAAGTTGCTGAGGATTCGTGGCCCTACGCTTCCATCCGGTACGACCCTACTGCACGCCGCACCAATCCATGGCGGTTAGGGCCAACACTTTAGTTACGTCTTTGACGCTCCCAAGGTCCACCCACTCGTCCGGGGCGTGGAGCTTGGCGCCGACCGGTCCGTAGCAGGTGGCCGGGGTACCCCGGTAAAGGTTGAAGAACCGGATATCCGTTGTCCCTGTGAAGGAGAAAAATTCCATGTCCTCCTCCGTGACGCTCCGGTGACACCTCTGCAACGAAGCGAATATGGGCTCTTCTCGGTCGACGGTACAACCCTCGGCGCGGAAGGCGTAGAAACTGATCTCGGGTGGGTTCTCCGAAAGCCACGGGTCATTTCTGGACGCTTCAGAAAGGTGAGATTTGAAGCGTTGCTGAATCTCTTCCAAGTCCTCGCCGGGGTAGGCCGAGACCCTCACCTCGAAGGTGCACTCCTCGGGTACGGAGGAGGCCCAGTCGCCGCCCTGGACGATGCCAATGTTGTAGTTCAGTGGGTGAGGATTACCCTCGAACTGCGGGATGTAGTGTTCGGGAGCGTTGACCCGTTCCTCCAACTCCTTGGCTGCCTCCATGAGTGGGTAAGTCTTGAGGATGGCGTTGACGGCCTGATCGGCTCTCTGCGCGTGGGCGGCCTCGCCACGTACGGTGACGCGGGCCCACATGACGCCCACCTGCGCTTCTAGACCTGTCTGCCCGAGCGGCTCTGGGATGACGGCCGCATCGGCTCCATATCCTCGCACGAGGGTCGCCAGGGTGCCGTTACCCGTGCATTCCTCCTCTATAACCGTCTCGAGCGTCACGTCGCCACCGAGCTCCAGGCCTACCTCTTTGATAGCCTGCACCGCGTAGATCATCGCGGCTATTCCCGACTTCATATCGGCTGCGCCCCGACCGTACATGCGGCCGTTGACGATCTCGGCACCCCACGGATCATGTGTCCAGTGGTGCTCCGGAGTGGCGGGCACGACGTCCACGTGCCCGTTGAAGATCAGGGACCTGCCAGCATCCGAGGGCGACCTCCACACCGCCGCGACGTTGGGGCGCCCCTCGTAGGTCCACTCCACGGGGGAGTAGCCCGGCTGCTTCGCTATCTCTGCGTGGTCCACGTACCACAGGTCCACATCGAGGCCCATCTCGCTCAACTCCTTGGCGATGAACCGCTGCACTAAAGCCTCGTTGCCCAAGGTGCTCGGGCGTCTGACCATGCCCTGCAGGAATTCCAGCTGCCGCTCCCAGTTCCGCTCGACCTGCTCCAACACCCGACGCTCCATGGCGTCCATGCCAAAACCTCCTTTGAGGAGCTCTACCTCCCGTACGAGCGTTCCCTAACCCTCCACGATCGCTTCGCGCCCGCGCGGCCTCTCCCCGTAGATGTCCGATCGGTACGTCTCCACCGCCAGGTAGGCGCCCACGAGGCTCACCAAGGATAGCGCGGCCAGGTAGAGGGCTACGGGCCACGAGGCTCCGCCGAAAGATGCTAGCAGAGCTGTGGCGATCAGTGGGGCGAAGGCGCCGCTCAACACCCCTGAGAGCTGGTAGCCCAAAGACGCCCCACTGTAGCGCACGCGGGTGTCGAAGAGCTCCGCAATGAAGGAGCTTGCGGGGCCATAGACGCCCCCCATGGCAAAGGCCACCACCGCGAAGGCCAGCCAGATCAGGCCCGTAGACCTGGTCTCCAGCAACCAGAAAAAGGGGAAGGCGAACAAGGTGCAGAACGCCGCCGACCAAGTAACTACAGGACGCCGGCCGACCCGATCGGAGAGTGCTGATAACAAGGGGAGGCTGACGAGCTCGGAGATCGCGGCGATTATCACCCCAGCGAGCATAATGTTCCTCGAGACGCCCAACGTCTCGGTACCGTAAGAGAGGGTGAAGGTAGTTACGACGTAGAAGCCGCCGATGGCGACGAAGACGATAGCCGCTGCGAGCAGCACGTTCTTGAAGTCGTTGCGCAGCACGTCGATCATCGGCAGGCGGGCCTCCGTTCCGCCCTCCTTGATCCGGTTGAAGGCCGGGGTCTCGAGTATCCTCAGCCGAATAAAGAGCCCAACCCCCACGAGAACAATACTGAACAAGAACGGCAACCTCCAGCCCCACGCTAGGAATTGGTCTTGAGAGAGCGACGAGGCAAGGAAGAAGATAACGGTTGAGAGGAAAAGGCCTATGGGTGACCCCATCTGGGGCCAACTCCCGTAGAAGCCTCGCCGCTCTTCAGGCGAGTACTCCACGGCCATAAGAACCGCCCCGCCCCATTCCCCTCCGACTGCCACACCCTGCAAGAAGCGCAGGATAACCAGCAGGATCGGGGCCCAGATTCCTATGCTTTCGTAAGTGGGCAGTACACCCATAAGGGTGGTGGCGCCGCCCATTATCAGCAGCGTCATGACCAGCATGGACTTCCGACCGATCTTATCGCCGTAATGGCCAAAGACTATCCCCCCCAAGGGGCGGGCTATGAAAGCGACCCCGAATATAGCAAAGGAATAGAGCGTGCCGATAATAGGCTCCGCGCTCGGGAAGAAGAGCTGGGCGAAGACAAGTGCGGCGGCGGTCCCGAAGATGAAGAAGTCATACCACTCGATCGCTGTACCTATGAGGCTAGCGACTACTACCTCTTTAACGGAGGTGCGCTGCCCAGCGTCCTCACCGCCGACTCTCTCCATGATGCTTCCTTTCCCTGACTTGCGCCGAAACCCCGGTAACACTCTAGCAGACGGCACCGTCTCAGGCTCGTAGAGCTTGCCCTTGTCCCGTGGCGCCTATAGCATCTCGGTACGGCTCGACCATCAGTGCGGTGAGGGAGGATGCGAAGCCACATAGGACCGGGGCAATCAGACCCCTGAGGCAGGCCCGTAGACGACAGGCAGGTGAACCGCATGCGCATAGCGGTAACGCAGTTCAAGGTACGCGACATCGAGAGTTTTGACGACTTCGCCGAACACGTTGCTTGGCACGTCGAGGGGGCCGTATGGCAAAGGGCCAGCTGCGTGGTGTTCCCGGAGTACTTTACGACCGAGCTGCTGACCACCTTTCCCGAAGCTAAGACGACGCCCAGCAAAGAGGCCGCATCTGTGTTCGAGCGGCTCGGGCGCGAGTATACTCAAGCCTACCTCCACCTGTTCAAGGACCTGGCGTATGAAAACGGGATCTACATAGTTGGGGGCACGCACTTCTACTTTAATGAGACCGACGGACGCTACTACAACGCCAGCTTCCTCTTCGACCCGGACGGTGGGGTGCACGAACAGCGCAAGACCCACCGCGCCTATGAGGTCATACACAACCGCGACATGGTCTCTCCCGGGGACAATCTGGAGGCCTTCGACACCGACTTCGGCCGGGTCGGCATCACAATCTGCTACGACGCCGCCTTCCCGGAGACCGCCCGCATCTTGATGAGCAAGGGAGCGGAGATAATCTTCAACCCCTCGTGCGTGTTCAACGAATGGGGCGTGGAGCGTATGTGGACCTACTCGGCCGCCCGGGCGATCGAGAACCAGTGCTACGTGGTAAATAGCCAGGTGCTTGGGGACATCAGCTTCCCGAGCGATCAGCCCCTCCACTACGAGGGGAGAAGCGCTATTCACGCTCCGTCAGATCCCTCGATGGGTCCGCCGAACGGCGTTCTGGTACAGGGTACTCTCAACGAGGAGCAGGTCGTGTCCGCGGAGGTGGACATAGAGAAGCTACGCACCTACCGCGAGGAAGGCATACCTCCCGTGCTCAAGGACCGCCGCCCCGAGCTGTACCTCCAGCTGTACGGCGAGTAAAGGGTTGGGACAGGACCGCGGCTTCTCCGGGGTACCGGAGGGCCGCTACGACATTGGGAAGGCGCTAATCGCATGCTCCTATGCTCCGCCCGACCGCTACGCGGCCTCCTTACCGCTTCGCAGAGGAGGTGCAAATCTCGCGGTTTAACGCGCCTGTCTCGAACGGTCCCTGGAACAGTCCCTGGCCGCGCGGCGTTCGCGCCCTTTACTCCAGGCGATCGTCGCCGCCCTGCTCGGGAGAGGCCGCGCGGGCCGGACTCGCGCCTTCTTCCCGGGCAGCGTCAAGAGCACGAGACAGGCCAGCTATGAGCGCGTCGACCTGTTCGTTGGTGATCACAAACGCCGGGGAGAGATGTATCGCGCCAGGGAGGGAGCGCGTCAAGATGCTCTCCTTACGCGCGTTGGCGACCACCTCCTCGAGCAGGCCGGGCCGAGCCTCGAGCTCCTCGTGCGAGATCTCCACCGCTCCAAGCAGGCCCACCGCGCGCACCTCTTCCACGAGGGGATGATCGGCCAGAGAGTAGACGCTCTCGACCCACTCCGGCTCAAAGGCCGACAGCCGGGCCACAAGATCCTCGCCCTGGAGGATATCAAGGTTGGCGAGCGCGGCGGCGCAGGCCGCCGCATGCCCCGAGTAGGTATAGCCGTGCTTGAACACGACACCCTCCCCCGACCAGAACGGCTCTTGCACCCGCGGTCCGACAACGACTCCGCCCAAGGGCATATACCCCGACGTGACGCCCTTGGCGAAGACGAGCAGGTCGGGCTCGAACTCGTAGCGCTCGCACCCGAACCAGGAACCCAGACGTCCGAAGCCGGTAACCACCTCGTCCGCTATAAGGAGCACGTCGTATTCCCGGCAAACCTCCGCCACCCCGCGCCAGTAATCATCCGGCGGTGGGTAGACGCCACCTGCCCCTATGACGGGCTCGCCTATAAAGGCGGCGACGCTGTCCGCTCCAAGCCGCTCTATCTCTTCTGCCAGGGCCTCGACCGAGTCGTACGCGACCCGAGCCACGCTCGGCACCAGTTGCCCAAAGCCTTGAGCGTTGGCGGAGATCCCTGCCAAGCTGGTGCCGTAGGCGTCCATGCCGTGGTACGCAAAGTCTCGTCCGATTATGATCTGCTTCTCGGCCTTGCCTACCGCGTTCCAGTAGCGCCGGACCATCTTTGCCGCGGTGTCAATAGCATCAGAACCGTTGCAGGTAAGGAAGACCCTACCGTCTGGTACCGGCGCAAGCTGCGAGATGCGCTCGCAGAGCTCTTCGGTCGGCTCGTTGGCGTAGAGTCCGAAGGTAGAGTAGGCCGGCAACTCTCTCATCTGGCGTCCGGCGGCTTCGGCTATGTCCTGCCTACCGTAGCCGACGTTGCAGTACCAGAGGCCGGCGGTGGCGTCCAGGTAGCGTCGGCCGTCCCGGTCTAAAACCTCGCACCCCTCGCCGCGCACGATGACCACCTCGTCCGCGCTGGTCACGTTTGCCATGTTGGAGAAGCCGTGCCAGAAACGTGGCTTCTCTCGATCGCGCCGCCCGTTCCCCTGGCTCAAATCTTGGCTCGACTGGCTCAATGTTCGCACCTCGCTACTTCGCTTTTACGATTCGCCACCTAAAGGCCGGGAGTACGGCCCCCCGCAGCGTATTCTTACAGCAAGCATCAGTTGTTCTAAATGTGGATTATGCTGACGTCCGAGACCCGCCGCAAACGGAGAGATCAAGGATAGATTCTCTGTGTAGGCACCGCATCCGAGTTAGACGATAGCCGTCGTCGACGGCTAACGCTTTTCGTGGTCGCCGGAAGGCACGAGGCCGCCTGGGCTACTCCGGTTCGATACCTTTGGAGTCGCCACCACCTCCGCTTCTCGGGTCAATGCCGCCTTCGAAGCCTCACCAGAGCCCAGCCACCGGGCAGCACAAACGCGGCTACCGCTATCTTGATCAGGTCGCCGATCATGAAGACCAGCGCTCCCTGGACCAGCGCGGTCCTCAAGTCCCCCAGTAGCACGGCCAGCCAGACCACGCCGAATACATAGATCGCCAGATTGCCCGCCACCATCGCCAGCACCGTCCAGGCCGGCCGACGGTCCCAACCGCGCTCCGCGAGCCACCCCACGAGGCCGGCCGCGACCACGAACCCTACCAGGTAGCCGCCGGTCGGTCCCAGCATGTATGCCAAGCCGGCCGCACCACCCGCGAAGACGGGCAGCCCGACCGCGCCCTCCGCCAGGTACAGGAGCAGCGCCAAAACCCCGCGGCTGCTGCCGAGCAACGCGCCGGTAAGGAGCACCCCTAGCGTCTGCAGGGTTATCGGCACGGGCCGCAGCGGTATCTCGACCTGTGCCGTAAGCGCCACGAAGGTGCTGAAGACGACGATCAGCGTGGCGTCGAAGAGCCACGAACGCGAACGCGGTAATACGACATCCACGAGCGTGCGCGGTTGAGTGACGAGCGACGACATGACTCCTCCTTGGTTGATGTCTTACGTTACGGTCATAATGGCTGAGCCGACCGGCTTTCTGGCGAGTCGCTCTACTCCAGCTCCACGAGGTCTTGGCCCGCGTCCACGGCCTCCTCGTCCTCCACGAGGAACTTGGAGATCTTGCCGTCCTCCTCAACCGTGATCTCGTTAAAGTTCTTCATTACCTCTATAAGACCTATGGTATCTCCCGCCGAGACCTCGTCACCTTCTTCCACGTAGGGGTCGCTCTCGGGGTCGGGACGGCGATAGAAGGTTCCGGGCATCTGCGCCTTCACGGTCTTTTCGGCCAAAACTCGCGCTCCTTTTAGGGTTGTTGGGTCCTCAAGACACCCTCTGCCCAGCCCTTCCTAAAGGCCGGATCTCAACGTCGTTCTCCTTGAGCTTCCGGACGATGGCCTCAGCCAGCTCTACCGCCCCGGGCGTATCGCTGTGGACGCATACAGAGTCCGAGGGGACTTCTATATCGTTGCCGTTTACGGTCTCGACCTTGCCCTCGGTTATGCCACGGACGGCCCTCTCTGCGACCTCCTCAGGGTTCAGCGCCTCGGCCACCTTGCGGGTGAAGACAATCTGGCCCTCGTCGTTGTAGTCGCGGTCGGCGAAGAACTCGGTCGCCACCGGCTGGTCCATCCTCCTGGCGACCTCGTAGGTTGTCGAGGCTCGCATGCAGTAGATGACGAGCTCCGGGTCGACCTTCTGAATCGCCTCGATGAGGGCGCGCGAGATCTCCTCGTCTTTAGCGGCAGTCATATAGAGGGAGGCGTGGGGCTTTACGTGCTGGATTTCCATCTCATAGTAGCGGGCAAATTCCCTGAGGGCGCCGAGCTGGTAGATCAGCTCGTCGTGGACCTCATCCGGCGTCACCTGCATCTCCCTCCGGCCAAAGCCTACGAGGTCCCGGTAGCCGTTGTGGACACCCACCGCGACCCCGTGCTCCTTGGCGAGCGCCACGGTCTTGCGCATGACGTGAGGATCCCCGGCGTGGAAGCCGCCGGCCACGTTGGCGCTGGAGATGTACTGCATCAACTCCTCGTCGTAACCGAACGAGTAGGGGCCGAAGCTCTCCCCCATGTCGCAGTTGAAGTCTATCTGCATCTGTCTCTCACCTACCTCTCGGGTTGAGCCTTAATTACTCAGGGATTGCCGGATCTCCTCCATCTGCTGTTGCCTCTGTTTGCGAGCCTTCAGGGCTTCTTCGAGGTCCACCGAGCGGAATCGGGTCTTGTCGTTGGTCTTCGTCTGAGCCAGCCTGTCACGGTCCGCACTTACGACGGTCCCGATCGTCGCGTAGCCCCCGCCGGTTACGGCGTCGTTCAGCAGCACGATGGGCTCGACCCCGCCGGGCACCTGTATGGAGCCGACCGGGTAGCCGAAGTCCACCACATTGGCCTGCTCGGCTCCAGCGCCCGCTGGCTGCTCCCGCTCGACGAACTCGATCTCGCCACCCTTGTAGCGGTAGCCGACCCGGTCAGCATCAGGGGTGACGGTCCACTCGGTATTGAGGAACTCTTCCATGCCTTTCTCAGTGATACGGTAGCTGGCGAGGCCGATGATCACGCGCAGCTCGGTCTCTTTGGAGTAGGTGGGGATCTGGCCTTCGTCCAGGGCCACCCCTACCCGCCCCTCAGCGTCTTGGGCCTCCCCGATCTTTAGCTCATCGCCCTCCTGCAAAGCCCGACCCTCGTGGCCACCCAGGCCGATCAGGGTGTAGGTCGAGCGACTACCCAAAAACTCGGGCACGTCTATCCCCCCGGCCACCGCCAGGTAAGACCGGGCTCCACTCTGGAGATAGTCGAAGGACAAGACGTCGCCAGACTCGACCTTTAGCGCCTCCCAGGTCGCCGCCTCCTCGTCGTTTATCTTCGGGGGCATCTCCGCCCCGGTGATAGCGATAACCGCGTCCTCGGTAAACTCCAGCTCGGGGCCCCAGTACGTGATCTCTAGGCCCGCCGCGCCCTCTTGATTGCCGACCAGGTAGTTCCCGACCTGATAAGAGAAGAGGTCCATAGCCCCCGAGGGCGGCATCCCAATGTCGTACTTGCCAAAGCGCCCCGTATCCTGCACGGTAGTAAGGAGGCCCGGCTGCCTGACCCTAATCGTCATAGAGCCCCTCCAGTATCTCCTGGTTGTACGCATGCGGGTCCTCGAGCGCGCGATCAGGGTGGAAGAGGAACTCCTTCTTACGGTACTCAAAGGTCCCGTCTTCAACCTCCGAGCGGATGCTATCGAACTCCTCCCGGTCGATGCCGCGGAAGTTGAAGATGTCTCCAGGCTTGGGGAAGACGATGGAGTCTTCGAAGTCCTTGAGTCGTTGGTTAACGTCTAAAACCGGCGCTGGTGCCATCCCGTAGAGCTGGTAGCCGCCCGCCCCTTCCACAGAGTAGATAACCGCGAAGCCACCGCCGAAGCCGAAGGCCCGCTCGGGAGTGTAGGTGCGGGGCCTCACGTATTTTGGGACCTCTACCTGCTCCTCCGGCGGGACCAGCTGATAGCACCAGGGCAACCCCGGCACGAACCCGATCATGGTCACAAGCCAAGGCGAGCCGAGGAGGGCATTTATGAAGTCCTCCTTGTTATCGTAGCCGTTGATGCGGGCCGAGTACTCAAGATCGGTCGAATCCGGGTCCTGGTGGTTGTCGCGGAAGCGCATCAGGGTCTCGTGGGTCCAGGGGTCCTCCATCATCACCGGCACGTCTACGACCCGGGTAGGAAGCTCGAAGCCCTCGACGTCGCCTACCTCCTCATCTATCTCTTTGAGGCGGGAGATCAGGTCGTCCGGGTGCAGCTCGTCGGGGTCTATGCGAAGCATGTAGGAGGCATTGGACGGGCAGATGTCCAAAATGCCCCGTACGTTCTCTTCCCGGAGCTTGTTCGTGATCGCCATCGCCCGAAAGTTAACCTTCAGGCTCATCGCCTCCGCAAGCTCGACGAAGATGTACTCATCACCACCGTAGCTGTAGCGTGCTTGCGGTAGCTCGGTCTCGACGTTGCGTCCCATAATGCTCTTGTACCCCGCCTTTCCCTTGACGACGTCAAAAATACTACTAGCAAGAAAAATTCGGGTCAACGATTTCGGACTGCTGTTCGTGTAGGACGTACGACCACCCATCACGGGCGCGAGACGGAACGCGAGGGTATGATGTCGTCGCATCTTATCGGGGAAAGAGAGCAAAAACACAGGAGGGCATGAAGGGGTGTTGAAGAAGGTTCTGGTAGCCAATCGCGGGGAGGTTGCCGTACGTATCATCCGGGCCTGCCGGGAGCTGGAGATACCCACAGTGGCCGTCTACTCCGATGCGGACAAGGAGGCTCTGCACGTCCGCTTATCCGACGAAGCCGTTCACGTCGGCCCGGCAAAGGCGCAGAAGAGCTACATGAATATCGAGGCTATCATCGAGGCTGCCAGAGAACTAGACGCCGATGCGGTACATCCCGGTTACGGGTTTCTCGCGGAGAATGCCCGCTTCGCCGCGGCCTGTCGAGAGGGGGGTCTGACCTTCGTCGGACCGTCCGCGGAGACGATGGAAAAGATAGGCAACAAGTCCGCGGCCCGGCAGCTAGCCAAAGAGGCCGACGTACCGATCGTACCCGGCACGGAAGGCAACGTGGCACCTGAGGAAGCACCGGAGAAGGCTTACGAGATCGGCTACCCCGTCATGGTCAAGGCAGCGGCCGGAGGTGGCGGCATGGGCATCCGCGTCGTCGAGGACGAAAACGAGCTCGAGCAGGCCGTCAAGCAAGCCGGACAGCAGGCGGAGGCGGCGTTCGGAGAGAGCTCCGTTTACCTGGAGAAGTTCCTGGAGAAGCCACGGCACGTGGAGGTGCAAGTGGTGGGCGACGGAGAAGGGAACGTCGTTCACTTTTACGAGCGAGAGTGCTCGATGCAGCGGCGACGGCAGAAGCTGATCGAAGAGGCGCCTTCACCGGGGATCAACCCCGAGACTCGGGAAGAGATCACGCAAGCCGCCGTGCGGCTTGCGGAGAGCGCTACATACGCGAACGCGGGCACGGTCGAGTTCTTGGTAGACGAAGACGAGTCTTTCTACTTTATAGAGATGAACACCCGTATACAGGTCGAGCACCCGATCACGGAGATGGTTACGGGTGTGGACCTAGTCAAGGAGCAGCTGAAGGTCGCGGGGGGCGAGGGACTCTCGGTGGGGCAGCAGGAAATCTCGCTCGCCGGGCATGCCATAGAGTTTCGGGTTAACGCTGAAGATCCAGAGAACGACTTCTTCCCCTCGCCAGGAGAGGTCACGGCAGTCGAGGTCCCGGGGGGCCCTGGTATCAGGGTAGACACGGCCGTTTTCGCTGGCTACGAGATCCCGCCGTTCTATGACTCGATGGTCGGCAAGCTCATCGCCTACGGGACGGACCGTGACGAAGCCCTGGCCCGGGGGCGCCGGGCGCTCGAGGAATACCGTCTGGAAGGGATAAAGACCACCATACCCCTCCACCTTCGGCTGATCGACGATGAAGCCTTCCTCTCAGGAGAGTACGACACTGGTTACCTAGAGAGGCTGCTGGGCGAGGAAGGGTAGCTCACAGCGTGAGTTCTTGTAAGGTCGCCAGAAGGTCGTGTAAATAGTGCTTAGGGTGCCCCCTGTTCGCGCCAACCTCCGTTCTCCTGAGCCAGGTCCCCGGTAGGAGGATCCTCCTAGGCTCTGCGCTGCGTTAACCTCTCAGTCTCTGGTGGCCCTGATGCACAACGACGCTGAACACTGCCCCTGCTATGAGGTCGCTGCCTCCAAGATAGTTGTGGCAGCAAAGCCCGTATACCGATTTTCCATCTACTGCGCCAACGCTCGTTTATCCTGCACATGGGGGAAGTCAGAGAAGCTGCCGGACTAGGATTCGAACCTAGACTAACTGATCCAGAGTCAGTTTCCACACTTTCGTGGTTGTTCACCGCCGTTCAGAAAACGGCCTTTTCGAGCCAGATTTCCGGAACTCATGTTTCTTGTTGTTCGCCGTTATTCACCCCCGTAACTGTCAAATCTCTGTCAAATTGCCCTTCTACCCGAGACAGTCAGCGATACAAAAGCCGATTGGCCGCACAGCCTCCAGGCCTCTGAGTTGCCGAGAAGGGTTCTTCTCGGATTCTCGGTAAGTAGAGGCGAAACCTTCCT
>JALZFP010000104.1 GCA_030861485.1 Actinomycetota bacterium
CGCAGGCCGTACTTGCGCGTTGAGCCGAAAAGGGAGAGCGGGCCGTCGAGGCGGAGTCTATAGCCGCGCGTGGTGGTCTCGAGGCGGTAGATCAGGCCGAGTAGCTTTACGTAGTGGAAGACGAGCCGGGCGTCGGCCTCCTCGCCGAGGTCTACGGTCAGATCCTTTGCGGAGTAGAGGACGCCCTGTATCTGCGCCACGTTGTAGCGTGAGATCAAGGCTTCCGGCGACGGCTTCTCGAACTCGGCGAGTAGCTGCGCTCCCTGCCGGTCGGAGTACATAAGGGTGGCGGGGTCTTCTACCCCCGTCTCCCCGGAGACCCGCGCGAGGACGTCCTCACGGGTGCTGCCTTCGAGCAGGATGCCGGTTGCCGAGGGGAGCTCGGGCAGGGCGGCGGCGAGCTCGAAGAGGCGGGTCCTTATGGTGTACGGGTCGTACGGCGTCGGGAATGCCCAGGTCGCCCTTTCTTCGAGAAGCTTCGCCAGAGCGCGCACGATCTTGAACCCTCGCCGGGGGTCCAGGTGCGGCCCGAGCTCCTCCTCGGTGAGGGCCAACTCTCTCTCCAGGCGCGCCCTCGGCTTACCCATATGGTTAGCGTAGAGGGCCACGAGGGCTCCAGATACCTCCTTCGCCCGCTCGTCCTCGGGTGAGAGTTTGTGCGGAACAAGCCTCCCGCGGGAGAGACGGGCCATGACGTGTTCACCGCGAAGCATTACGTGGCGGCCTCTTGAAGAGACTGTTGAAGAGAGCCCCGGCGGCGGCGCGAGGCGGCCTCCTCGCCCGTATCTGAAGTGACGAGCTCGTAGAGGGTGGCCCTCTTGCCCTCGCGTGGCCTCAAGACGCGTCCCAGGCGCTGGACGTACTCGCGGTGGGAGGCGCTGCCGGCGAGGATCACGGCGACGTTCGCCTCTGGGACGTCTACGCCCTCGTTGAGGACGTCCGAGGCGATGATGGCCCGGTAGCGGCCCTCGCGGAAGCGGTCCAAGATTTCCTTGCGCTCGCGGGCCGGCGTCTCGTAGGTGATGCCAGGGACGAGAAACCGGGTAGAGAGCGCGTAGACCTCCTCCACGCTCTTCGTGAACACGATGGTGCGGTCTTGCCAGTGCCCTTTGAGGAGGCTCTCCAGCGTAGCGCCCTTGCGCTCCGCTGAGGCTCTAATTTCGCGTCGCTTTCTCGCCGCCAGGAGCGCCTCTCGTCCCCCCGAATGGCTCGTGGAGGCTACCAGGATGAATCGCTGCCAGTCCTCGGGTGTTCGCACGACGAGATGATGCTTTTGCAGGAAATCTCTGTACACCGCGTCGGCCTCGGCGTACTCTACCCGCTCGGTTGCGGTGAGTTTAATGGGGATGCGGACGACGTCGTAGGGCGCGAGGTACGTACCGGCCAGCTCCTCCGGCGAGCGCCTGTACACCACGGGACCGACGAGCTCGGGCAGGAGCTCGTGTCCGCCGTCGGGACGTTCGGGGGTGGCGGTGAGGCCCAGAGCATAGGGGGCGAGGAGCATCTTCGGGATCATGGCGTACTTCTCGGCAGGCAGGTGGTGGACTTCGTCGTAGACTACGAGCGCGAAGCGGTCGCCGTAGCGTTCGGCGTGAATGTACGCCGAGTCGTAGGTCGTAATGGTGAGCGGTGCGATCTCGTGGTAGCCCCCGCCCAAGAGCCCGACCGGAACCGAGTGACCGAAAGAGTCCGAAAGGATAGCGTACCATTGCTTGAGGAGGGCGAGGGTGGGCACGACGACGAGCGTGCTACGCCCCGCGCGCTCGATGGCTCGCATCGCAACGGCCGTCTTTCCGGCTCCTGTAGGGAGCACCACCACGCCCCGCAGCTCCTCCCGGCGCCAGGCACCCAACGCCTCCCTCTGGTAGGGGCGTGGCTCCATCGCCACCCGGGACTCCAGGGAGAGCCTCTCGAAACGGGCGGCACGGTCCTTGTAGGAGGTGTCCGAACCGCGCAGGGCCAGCACGGTCTCGCGGTACGCCCCCGCGGGCGCCCCCCACTGCTCGGTGCGGGCGTCCCAAACAAAAGGCTCCGGAGGCTTGCCGCCGGTGGCGAGTAGGGTGCCGGATTCGTAGTGCAGCTCGATCACGCTAGAGAAAGGATACCCGAGACCCGGACCACTCTCAGCGGTAAACTGGCGCCGCCGTCGCTCTGGAGGGAGGAGCTTGAAGGGAACGATGATGCGAGGCTCGTATCGTTGCGTCCTCTGTACCTTCGGGGTCTTACTGGTCGCCCTCGCTGGGTGCGCGGGCGAGCCACCCCTGACCTCCAAAGAGGTACCGCCGGAGAGCCGGGTATCCACGGAAGAAACGACGGAGGAGGTTGAGCGGTTGGACGTACGTGACGCAGTGGGGCAGATGTTCGTCGTCGGCATGGACGGCACGGCGCCGAACTACCACATAGAGGAGATGGTCG
>JALZFP010000170.1 GCA_030861485.1 Actinomycetota bacterium
CCGATCGCCGACGACTGGCCGCTGGCGGCTATATACTACGTACGACGTTAGAAACGTTGCTAGGGCTCTTCGTTGGGGAAGGAGGAGATCTCGTGGACCTCAAGGGTGCCGAGGCCGGGCACGAAGCCCTGGGCCTGGGCGACGACGACCTGCTAAAGATCTACCACCACATGCTCCTGGCCAGGAGGGTGGACGAGCGGATGTGGACCCTCAACCGCCAGGGCAAGGCGGCGTTCGTGATCTCCTGCCAGGGCCAGGAGGCCGCGCAGGTGGGCGTGGCGTACAACCTCCGGCCCGGCCGCGACTACGTCTATCCTTACTACCGGGACTCCGGTATCACCATGCTCCTTGGTCAAACTGCCCGCGACCAGTTCTTGAGCCTCCTGGGCAAGAGGGAGGACCCAAACAGCGGTGGACGCCAGATGCCGGGCCACTTCAGCAGCCGCGAGTTGAACATCGTCACCGCCTCGGCGCCGGTGGGTGTGCAGTATCCGCAGGCCACCGGCACGGCCCTCGCCTTCAAGATGCGCGGCGAGGATGGGGTGGTCCTGGTGTGCGGCGGCGAGGCTTCGACCAGCGGTGGCGACTGGCACGAGGCGATGAACTTCGCCGGCATCTACGATTTGCCGGTCGTTTTCCTGATCGAGAACAACGTCTACGCTATCTCGGTTCGCTCGGAGATACAGGTCGCCGGATCCATCGCCAAACGCGCCGAGGGTTACGGCTTCCCTGGTGTCGAGGTTGACGGCAACGACGTGCTCGCGGTCTACAAGGCCGCCAAAGAAGCGTTCGAGCGGGCTCGAAGGGGCGACGGCCCGACCCTCATAGAGGCCAAGACCTATCGGATCACCGCCCACTCCTCCGACGATGATGACCGGCGCTACCGCGAGCGCGAGGAGATCGAAGAGTGGCGCCGGAAGGATCCCATTATCCGCTATGAGAGGTACCTCGAGGAGAACGACATCGTCGACGAGGAGAAAAAAGAGCAGATAGCGGGCCGGATCAAGGCCGAGGTAGACGAGGCGGTCGAGTACGCTGAAAGAGCCCCCTACGCCGAGCCCGAGGAAGTACTAGAGCGCGTATACGCGGAGGGTTAGCTATGGCGACGAAGAACCTGTTGCAGGCTATCCACGACGGGCTGGTCGAGGAGATGCGCGCCGACGATACCGTCATGATCATGGGTGAGGACGTGGGGAAGGCTGGCGGGGTCTTCCGGGTAACCGAGGGGCTCGCAGCAGAGTTTGGGCCCTTCAGAGCTATGGACACGCCGTTGGCGGAGAGCTTGATCGTCGGTGCCGCTATCGGCCTCTCCGTGAACGGAATGCGCCCGGTCGCCGAGATACAGTTCGCCGACTTCATCCCCCCGGCCTTCGACCAGATCGTCAACGAGGCCGCCCGGTTCTACTACCGCTCGAACGGCGCCTGGAACGTGCCGCTCACCATCCGGGCCCCCTACGGTGCGGTCCCCGGCGGGGCCCTCTACCACTCTCAGAGCGTCGAAGCCTGGTTCTGCAATACCCCGGGCCTAAAAGTAGTCGCCCCTACCTTCCCCGTGGACGCCAAGGGGATGCTAAAAAGCGCCATCCGGGACCCGAACCCCGTCCTCTTTTTAGAGCACAAGAGGACCTACCGGCTCATCAAAGAAGACGTCCCCGAGGACGACTACGTCGTACCCCTAGGCGAGGCCAGAGTTCACAGGGAGGGGATGGATCTCACGGTTGTCTCCTACGGCCTGATGCTCTACCAGGTTCTGGAGGTCGCCGGGAGGCTCTCCAAGGAGCACGGCATCGAGGTTGAGGTAGTCGAACCCAGGATGCTCTATCCTCTGGATAAGGAGACGATCCTCGCCTCTGCCAGAAAGACCGGTAAGTTCCTGGTCCTTGCGGAAGCGAACCTCACCGGATCGGTCTCGGGAGAGATAGCGGCCATCGTTGCTCGGGAGGCTTTCGAGTGGCTCGACGGGCCCGTTATGCGGCTCGGGGCGCCGGATGTTCCGGCGGCACCCTTCGCCAAACCGATGCTCGACTTCTTCGTTCCTGGTCAGGAGAAGATGGAGGCGGCGATGCTCGAACTGGCCCGTTACTAGGAGGAGGAAAGGATGGCGACACCGGTAACGATGCCCCAGCTTGGTGAGAGCGTAACGGAGGGGACCATAGCGCGGTGGCTCAAGGCCGAAGGGGACGAGGTCGAGAAGGATGAACCCCTCGCCGAAGTAGACACCGACAAGGTAAGCGCCGAGCTCCCCTCGCCAGTGGCCGGACAGATCGAGAAGTTCCTCGTCTCCGAGGGGGACACGGTGGACGTGGGGACCGAGATCCTGCTGGTCACCGTAGCAGCGGAAAAGGACGAATCCCCTGCTGCGGAGGCGTCGCCACGCGAGAGCGTGGACGGTGAGACCTCGCCCGAAGAATCCCCCGCCGCAAAGACCGAGGCACACCCCGCCCCCGGCGAAGCCAACGGCGCGATGCAACGCACGGCCGCCGAGGAGGTACACGAGGACAGCGGCGATGACGGGCGCGCAGAGGTCCGAGACGCGGCATCGTTGCGGCTGACGCGCTCTTCACCGGTGGTTCGGCGGCTCGCCGAGGAGCACGACGTAGATATACAGGAGATCCCCGGGACCGGCATCGGCGGCCGGGTGACGTAGAAGGACATCGAGGGCTACATCGAGGAGCGTGAGGCCGCGCCGACCGCCGCGGCGTTCGACGGCAGAGAGGCTCCCGCCCCTCCCGAGACAGCGCAGTGGCCTGAGCCCGCCCCAGGGTCCCCTCCGGAGCGCGAGCGGGTGGAGGTTCACGAGGGCGACCGGGTAGTGGAGCTCACGAGCGTCCGGCGGGCCATCGCGGAGCGGATGT
>JALZFP010000201.1 GCA_030861485.1 Actinomycetota bacterium
GCGTTTTCGGCGCGATAGGTGTCTGGCAGAGCGTCGAGGTCCGAGACGCGCGCTACGGGTCCCCTGAAGAACTCCCCGAGACGTTCGACGGCCTCCGGAACGAAAGGAGCGGCGTGGTAGGCGATAGAGCCAAGCAGGACCGAGCAGGTATAGAGCGTCTCCCGGGCCTGATCCGGATCTTCTTTGCGGCTCTTCCAAGGCGCCTCTGAGTCGAAAAAGCGATTACACCGTCTACCCATCGCGAGGAGCTCTCCTAGAGCCTCCCTGGGCCGTCCGGCGCGCATCCGGGCTTCATACCGTTGCTCCAGCTCCCTGAAGTCAGCCAGAGCGGTGCGGGCGTTCTCGGAGGGCGCCCCCGGGCGCGTAACTTCGCCATCGAAGTACCTCTCTATAAAGGAGAGGGTGCGGTTTACGTAGTTGCCGAGGGTGCCGATCAGGTCCGAGTTAACCCGTTCTTGGAATTCGCGCCAGGAGAAGTTCACGTCGTTCGTCTCCGGCAGGATAGAGGCCAGGTAGAACCGCAGCAGGTCCGCCGAAAAGTCATCGAGCGCCTCGTGCAGCCAGACGGCGAGGTTGCGGCTCGTAGACATCTGCACCGCGCGAGGCACGCCGTTTACGAGGATCTCTAGGTTCATAAACTCGTTGGCGAGCACGTCATGGGGCAGGATAAAGGGCTCCTCGCCGCTCTCGCCCGTGCCCATGAGCATTGCAGGCCACACCACGGCGTGGAAGACGGTGTTGTCCTTACCGATGAAGTGGACGAGCCTCGTTTCCGGCTCCTGCCAGTACCGGCGCCAGCAGTCGGGGTCGCCGGCAAACTCAGCCCACTCCATCGTGGAGGAGACGTAGCCTATGGGTGCGTCGAACCATACGTAGAAGCGCTTGTCCTCAAATCCCGGTTCGGGGATGGGGACGCCCCACTCTATGTCGCGTGTAATGGGGCGCTTCTCCAGACCGCCCTCGATCATGCCGAGGACGAAGTTTTTGACCGAGTCGCGCCAGTGGTCCTGCTGAGCGACCCACGCCTTCAAGCGGTCGGAGAACTTGGGAAGGTCGAGGTAGAGGTGCGTCGTCTCACGCACCTCCACGGGGCCGCCGGTGATCTTTGAGTGGGGGTCTATGAGCTCGTAGGCCTCGTACCAGCTTCCGCAGTTGTCGCACTGATCACCCCGGGCCTCCTTGTAGCCGCACACGGGACACGTCCCCTCGACGTAGCGGTCTGGCAGGAAACGACCCTCGGTCGGGCTGTACATCTGTTTGCTCTCGGCCTCCGAGATGTAGCCGCCCTCCTTGAGCTTCTGGTAGAAGAGCTGGGTGTTTTCGGCGTGAAGCGGTGTCGAGGTGCGCGAGAAGTTGTCGAAGCTTATACCGAAGCGGGAGAAGGTCTCCTTCATATGCGCGTACCAGTAGTCGACGACCTCCTGGGGCTCCTTGCCCTCGCGCTCGGCGGTCAGCGTGATCGGGACGCCGTGCTCGTCGGTCCCCCCGACAAAGACCACGTCCTCCCCCCGCATCCTCAGATACCTGACGTACACGTCTGCCGGCAAGTAGGCCCCCGCCATGTGCCCGATGTGTAGAGGCCCGTTGGCGTACGGCAGTGCCGAGGTTACCAGGTAACGCTCGTTTCTCACGGCTCTCTCGTTCATAACGCTAAGAATAGCATCTGCGAACGGTCTAGAGCGTCCCTCTAGCACCTTTAAAGCCGTATCGTAAGCCGTGCTAAGATACCGCCTCGTATGGACCTTGCTACTCCCCGTCCCGTTACGAATTTTCTGCATCGGTGTACTCTGGGGGCCTCCCTTTGAGGGTGCCGTTCCGGAGGCTGCGACCAGAGGCCAAGGTGCCCGCCAGGGCGTACACCGGAGACGCCGGCTACGACCTTACCGCCGCCGAGAGAGTGGTGCTCGCACCCGGTGAGCGTGCCGTGCTCCGTACGGGGATAGCGATGGCCATCCCCGTCGGGTACGCCGGGCTCGTGCTGCCGAGGAGCGGGCTCGCCACTCAGTTTGGCATCTCGCTCGTCAACACCCCGGGGCTCATAGACCCCGGCTACCGTGGGGAGCTTATGGTTCCCCTTATAAACCACGACCGCGAAGAGGCCTTCGAGGTCGTGGTAGGAATGAGGATTGCCCAACTCGTTCTAGTAAAAGCTGCCGAGGCGCAATTCGTTGGCGTAGAGTTTCTCGAAGAGAGTGCCGACGATCGCGGGGAAGGAGGCTTCGGCTCATCAGGGGCTTGGTAGCCAGCAGTAGAACTAGCCAGCAGTAGAACTCCGACCGAAAGTTGACGCCAGAGGGAAAGCCAGCTCTTGTTCTTGTTTAGAAAGCCCTCCGACGACGCCATCTGGTGGTTTCTTGCCTCGCAAGAGGGCCTTTCGTTCTCGTATAAGGAGGTGGGAGCTTCGCGAGAGGGTGTGGCGCCCCCGGGCTACGCCGTGGACCGTTACCGGCTAAAACTCGGTGAGGGGCCGGAAGCGTACGAGCGGGCGGTCGAGGCTCTGTGTGGGTGGCGGCAATTCGATCTTGATTGGGTACAGCTTCTTCCACCGGAGGCGGCTATCGAGGTCGGAACGACAGTGGGCGTACGTGCCCGACACTACGGCTTCTGGTCGCTGAACCCCGCCCGTATCGTCTACGTCATCGAGGAGACGGGAGACGTAGAGCGGTTTGGCTTCGGCTACGGGACGCTCCCTGGTCATGCCGAGCGTGGCGAGGAGCGTTTTAGCGTGGAGTGGAACCGCAAGGACGGCTCCGTTCACTACGACGTCTTGGCCTTCTCCCATCCAAAACATCCCCTGGCCTGGCTCGGCTACCCGCTCACTCGCTCGCTGCAGAGGCGTTTCGCCCGGGACTCAAAGAGGGCGATGGTCGTCGCAGCGGGCGGGTGAAGCCAAAGCTCTCGCTATGCCAGAGTTGCTAGACTTCTCTTCGGATTGAACGCGACGACACACGCCGTTTTCGGGGTCGCAGCTTTGGCAGGGTACTCTCTACTCGTCGGAGAGGCGCCGCCGCTCTATACCTATCCCGCGGCCGTGATCTCCTCCTGGCTCCCGGACGTGGACAACCCGCGTAGTCGCCTGGGCAACGGCTTGAGTCGGATGAAGAACCCCACTCTAAATTTCCTCACCCGGCCCGTGAGCTGGGCCTTGAGGGTCGCGTCATTTACGCTCTTTCGCACCGTCGGACACCGGACCCTGACCCACTCTCTGCTCGGGGTCGCGCTCTTTACTACGCTCGTCTCACCTGCGGCGGCGCTCTCTCCCGACCTTTTCGCCGCTCTTGTGGCCGGCTATGTATCCCACCTCGTCGCCGATAGCCTTAACAAGAAGGGAGTACCACTCCTGTGGCCAGCGGGGTGGCGCTTCAAGCTCTTGGCCGGAGGCGTCCGGTCGGGGGGGTTAGCGGAGATTCTGGTGGCGCTCGTCGTCGCCGTGGCGGCGGGGTGCGGGCTGTACGCGCTATACTACCCCACCTTCGCCGGAGTCTTCTAGCCACCGCAGGGTTTCGAGGCTTTTGGGATGGGCCGGACAGCCGCGCTCTTCGTTGTGGGAGAGAGAGCCCTGCAGCGCAGCATGCGCGGAGCGGCTCAGGTCTTTACGGGCGAGCTCGCGCAGATCTTCCACGCCGGGCCCTTCGCGTTCCGGCTCGATCTTGTCGGCGACGAACAGGGTTAGCGCGAGCGGCCCCATCTCCGGTTCGCCCGTGGTGTGGGCTCGCACCGCGGCGAGGATCTCGCTGTCCTTCACCCCGAGATCTCTCCTCGCGAACTGCGCTGCTACGGGTCCATGCAGGAGTATAGGCCGTTCGCGCTCGAACTCGCCCACGGCCAGGCCATCCTCCCCGGCCGCCCGCAAAAGCTCCCCCTTGCCCACCTCCCGGGCCGCGTCGTGCAGGAGCCCGGCGAGGCGAGCTTTCTTCGGGTCGATGCCGTGGGTTTCGGCAAGGCGTTCCGCGGTGTCGGCCACACGCAAGGTGTGGGCGTAGCGTTTGGCTGAGAGGCGTTCTCGGGCATAGTTTTTGGCAGCTTCGAGGAGGGCGTCGTCGATCATGGTGGGGATTGTAGAATAACGGGATGCAAAACGAGAAGATTGGCACCGCGCCGGACGCGCGGACGAACCATTTTAAGAGCGCCGAGATCCTAACCATCGGGACCGAGATCCTCCTCGGGGACCTGCTGGACACCAACGCCGCCTGGATCAGCGGCAGGCTCGCGGCTCTGGGCGTCTCCATCTACCGCCACACCACCGTGGGGGACAACAAAAAGCGTATTACCGCCGCCCTCAAAGAGGCCGTCTCCCGGGCGGACCTCGTCATCACCACCGGTGGCCTGGGGCCAACCTCCGATGACCTGACCAACGCTTGCCTGGGGGAGGCGGCGGGCCGCGAGATGGTTGAATATCCCGAGGCACGCCGGCATGTGGACGAGATGTTCAAACGCTTCGGCCGTACGCCTACACGGTCGAACTACAAGCAGGCCCTGTTCCCCGAAGGCTCGGAGCTTATACCCAACCCCGCGGGCACGGCGATGGGCGCGATGCTCGAGCTCGACGGTGCTTTGGTCGCCACCTTCCCCGGTGTGCCCGGTGAGATGAAGGGGATGTTCGAGGAGACGCTCGAGCCCCTGATAAAGGAGCGGAGCGAGGGCTCTATCCTCTCCCGGACGCTCTGGTTTACCGGTATAGGCGAGTCGGCCCTGGCCGAGAAGGTTCAAGACCTCCTCGATGCCAGCGATCCGACGGTCGCCCCTTTGGCAGGCCAGGGCAAGGTTCGCCTACGCATTACCACCCGCGCCGCCACCACCGAGGAGGCCGAAGAGAAGATAGCGCCGATCGCGGACGAGATACTCTCCCGCCTCGGGGACTACTACTTCGGCGAGGACAACGAGACCCTCGAGAGCGCCATCGGGAAGCTCCTTACGGGGCGGGGAGAGACTTTGGCGCTCGCGGAGAGCTGCACCGGCGGTCTCCTCGCCAAGCGCCTGACCGACAGGGCCGGCTCCTCTGCGTTCTTCACGGAGGGTCTGGTCACGTACTCTAACGAGGCCAAGGAGCGCCTACTCGGGGTACCGCA
>JALZFP010000207.1 GCA_030861485.1 Actinomycetota bacterium
GGTCCTGAGGCGCCGCTCGTCGGCGGGATCGCTGAGGCTTTCTGGGAGGCTGGTTTGAAGATCTTTGGTCCCTCGCGCGGCGCGGCGCGCATCGAGGGTTCGAAGATCTTTGCCAAAAAGATCATGCAACACGCCGGCGTCCCAACCGCCCGCTCTGAGGCCTTCGACCGGGAAGCAGCGGCGCTCGCCTACCTTCGCTCGCTTCCCCCTGGGGACGGCTACCCCGTCGTAGTCAAGGTGGACGGACTGGCGGCGGGCAAGGGCGTTATGATCGCAGACTCCTATGAGGAGGCCGAGGATGCCGTGCGCGACGTGTTCGATGGGGCATTTGGGGCGGCGGGGGAGCGTTTGATACTCGAGGAATACCTGAGGGGCAAGGAGGCCTCCGTTTTCGCTCTCACCGACGGACGCAACATACTGCCGTTCGTGCCCGCCCAGGACTACAAGCGCCTCGAAGACGGCGGCGAGGGACCGAACACGGGCGGTATGGGGGCGTACTCCCCGACGATGTGGATGGACTCCGCTACCTACATGACGATCCTGGAGGAGATCATAAACCCCACCGTACACCAGCTCGCCCTCATCGGCGCGCCCTACACGGGCCTCCTGTACGCCGGCGTCATGATCACGGACGAGGGACCGAAAGCGCTCGAGTTCAACTGCCGCTTTGGCGACCCCGAGACCCAGGCCCTCCTGCCCCGGATAGAGACGGACCTCTTAGAGCTTATGGTGGCGTGCGTGGAGGAGGACCTCGGGGGCCGTGAGATCTCCTGGTCCCCCGAGAAGGCCGTGTGCGTGGTCCTCGCCTCTGAAGGCTATCCCGAATCCCCTACGACGGGGGACGAGATCTCCGGCCTCGAAGATCTTTTCGGCCTGCCGGGCGTTCGCGTCTACCATGCGGCAACGCGCCTGGAGGAGAGCCGCCTCTACACTGCCGGCGGGCGCGTCCTCAACGTGGTCGGCACGGGCGATTCGATCATTGAGGCCCGGGCTCGGGCCTACGCGGCCGTCGAGCTTATAGACTTCCCCGGCAAGCAGTACCGTACGGACATAGCCCTGGAGGCTCTAGAGTTGGAGGAGCTTTGACACCCCTAGTAGGCATACTCGTCGGCAGCAAATCGGACATGCCCGTTCTCGAAAGGTGCACCCAGAGGCTCGAAGAGCTCGGGATAGAGTACGAGATCGAGGTTCGCTCCGCCCACCGCGACCCCCAGGGAGTCTCCGAGTACGCCGGAACAGCCCGCGAGCGTGGCCTCAAGGTGGTCGTCTGCGCCGCCGGCATGGCCGCGCACCTCGCAGGCGCCGTCGCCGCCCGCACGAGCCTACCCGTCATCGGCGTCCCCGTTGCCGTCGGTCCTCTGGGCGGCCTTGATTCCCTGCTCTCGACGGTCCAGATGCCCTCCGGGGTGCCGGTCGCGACCGTCGCGGTCAACGGCGCGACCAACGCCGCCGTGCTCGCCGCCCAGATCCTCGCTCTCTCCGACCCCGACATCGTAGAGAAGCTGGAGGGCGCTAGCCCGTGATCGAACGCTACACGCTCCCCGAGATGGCGGACCTCTGGAACGAGGAGGCGAAGTTTCGCGCCTGGCTCAGGATCGAGCTCGCCGTCTGCCGCGCCCGCGCTTCTCTGGGCGAGATCCCAGCGGAAGAGGCTGAAGAGCTCGCCCAGAAGGCGGACTTCACCACTCAGCGCGTAAAGGAGATTGAGAAAGAGACGAATCACGACGTCATCGCCTTTGTCACCGCCGTCTCCGAGATGGTCGCCGAGACGGGCGCCGCCGACGTCGCCCGCCACTTCCACTTTGGCCTCACCTCCTCGGACGTTCTCGACACCGCCGGTGCCCTGCAGCTAAAGGAGGCTTTAGGTCTGATCCGAGAGGAAGCGGAGTCGCTCGCCATCCTACTCTGCGAGATGGCGTTGGCGCACCGCGGTACCGTGATGGTCGGCCGAACGCACGGGGTCCACGCCGAGCCCACCACTCTGGGACACAAGCTCGCCGTATGGGCCTTTGAGATGGAGCGGAACCTGGAGAGGCTGGACCACGCCGAAGAGGTGGCCTCGGTCGGCAAGATCTCTGGTGCCGTTGGCACTTACGCCAACGTGGACCCGAAGGTAGAGGTCCTTACCTGCGAGGAGCTGGGCCTGAAACCGGCGCCGGCCTCGACCCAGGTGGTTCAACGCGACCGCCACGCCGAGGTCCTCTCGGCTCTGGCGATCCTCGGCTCCACCCTGGAGAAGGTAGCCCTGGAGATAAGGGGTGCCCAGCGCACCGAGGTTAGAGAACTCGCCGAACCTTTCGGCCGTGGCCAGAAAGGCTCATCCGCCATGCCGCACAAGAGGAACCCGATCCTGGCCGAGCGCCTCTGTGGCATGGCCCGTCTTCTCAGGGGCTACGCTGGCGTAGGTTTTGAGAACAATGCCCTCTGGCAGGAGAGGGATATCTCTCACTCTTCCGCCGAGAGGGTTGTCCTCCCCGACTCGACCACCCTCGCTCACTACATGCTCCGCACCACGCAGCGAGTCCTCCAAGGCCTCCAGGTGGACAAAGATAGGATGCGCGAGAACCTTAACCTTGGTGGCGGCATCATATACTCGGGGCGCGTCCTCCTAGCTCTCGTAGAGGCAGGGATGGGCCGCGATGAGGCATATGCGGTAGTGCAGGGCGCCGCGATGCGCGCCTGGGAGGGCGAAGGCGGTTTCCGGGAGCTTTTGGAGGCCGACGGCGAGGTCCGAAACAGGCTCGGCGAGGATCTGGATAGCCTCTTTGACCCTTCGTACGCGCTGCGGAACCTGAACGTAGTCTTCGACCGTGTGGAAGACCTGAGAAGGAGGCTGGAGAGTGTCTGAGAAGCTGCTCTATGAGGGAAAGGCCAAAAAGGTCTTCGCCATCAACCAAGAAGGGATGCTCCTGCACCGCTATAAAGACGACGCGACGGCGTTCAACGCGAAGAAGCGTGGTTCGTGGAAGGACAAAGGTAAGACCAACGCGACGATGAGCGCGGCGATCTTCGCCTACCTGGAAGGGCATGGCGTCCCCACCCACTTCGTCGAGCAGGTGGACGATACGACCATAAAGACGAAGAGGCTCACGATGTTGCCGGTCGAGGTGGTGGTCCGCAACGTCGCCGCCGGCTCTCTCTCTAGGTTGCTGGGCTTCGAAGAGGGCCGCAAGCTCAAAGCCCCGATAGTCGAGCTGTGCTACAAGGATGATGAGCTCGGCGACCCGCTGCTCAACTGGTACCACTTCCGGGAGCTCGGCGTCTCGGACGAGGACCTGAAGTTCTGCGAAGGGCTAGGGTTGAAGGTCAACGAGATTCTGGCCCCCTTCTTTGACGAACGCGGCATAACCCTCGTTGATTTCAAGATAGAGGTGGGGCGCGACGAGAACGGAAACCTGATGCTGGCCGACGAGATCAGCCCGGACACCTGCCGCTTCTGGGATAAGAAGACCGGTGAGAGGCTGGACAAGGATCGCTTCCGGCGTGACATGGGCGGTGTCGAAGAGGCCTACGCCGAGATGCTCCGGCGGGTTACCGAGATCGAAGAAAGGGGCGCAGTGGATTGAAGGTCCGCGTTCTCGTTCGGCCGAAGAGCGGCATCCTCGACCCGCAAGGAGAGGCCGTCCGCCGCGCTTTACCTGCCCTGGGCTTCGGGGGCGTGGACAGCGTCCACATCGGTCGCCTCATCGAGATGGAGCTCGAGTCTGCGGACGAGGTCGAGGGTATGTGCCGTCGGCTGCTCGCGAACCCGACGGTCGAGGAGTACGAGTGGGAGGTACTCTCGTGAGGATCGGGGTCACCATCTTCCCGGGCTCCAACTGCGACCGCGATGCGCTGTACGCGATAGAGCTTGCCGGCGCTGAGCCCGTGGAGCTGTGGCACGCGGACGCGAGCTTAAAGGGCGTGGATGCCGTCGTGGTGCCGGGCGGCTTCTCCTACGGCGACTACCTCAGGCCGGGCGCCATCGCCCGCTTCTCTAAAGTAATGGGTCCGCTCGAAGAGTTCGCGAAGAGTGGCGGCCCCATTTTGGGTGTCTGTAATGGCTTTCAGGTCCTCACCGAGGCGCATCTCCTCCCCGGCGCGCTCCTACGCAACAGGAGCATGCGCTTCGTGTGCAAGCGCGTACCAGTGCGCGTCGAGAGTACGGCGACGCCCTGGACCTCCCTCTACGAGCCGGGATACGAGCTAACCCTGCCGGTCGCCCACAACGAGGGCAACTACTTCGCCGACGAGAAGTCGGTCTCAGAGCTCGAAGACGAAGGGCGCGTTGTGCTGCGTTACCTGGAGAACCCTAACGGTTCGCTGAACGCCATCGCCGGCATCTGCAGCGAGGGGCGAAACGTAGTCGGGCTCATGCCCCACCCCGAACGCTTCTCCGACGCCGTTCTGGGCTCCGACAGAGGGCTGAAGGTGTTCGAGTCCGTCCTCCGGTCCGCGGGAGTGGGGGTTTGAACATTCAGGAGACCTACACCTCGCTAGGTCTCTCCGACTTCGAGTACGACCGAATCCTGGAGTTTATGGGCCGGGCGCCGAACTACCTGGAGCTCTCGCTCTTCAGCGTGATGTGGAGTGAGCACTGCGGCTACAAGAACTCGCGGCCGCTTCTCAAGCGGTTCCCGAACGAGGGTGCGCGGGTGCTCCAGGGGCCGGGGGAGAACGCGGGCGTCGTCGAGGTCGGCGACGGTTGGGCGCTCGCCTTCAAGATGGAGAGCCACAACCATCCTTCGGCGGTTGAGCCCTACGAGGGGGCGGCGACCGGCGTCGGCGGTATAATCCGAGACATCCTTGCGATGGGGGCGAGGCCTGTCGCCCTCCTGAACTCGCTGCGGTTCGGGCCTCTGGACGACGAGAGGAACCGTTATCTCTTCCGGGAGGCCGTGCGCGGGATCGGAGGGTATGGGAACGCCATAGGGGTTCCGACCGTGGGCGGCGAGGTCGAGTTCGCCCCCGCTTACTCTGGGAACCCCCTGGTGAACGCGATGTGCGTGGGGCTCGTTCGCTCTGAGAGCCTCGTCCGGGCGCGAGCGGCGGGGGAGGGCAACCTCGTGGTCCTCTTTGGGGCGAAGACCGGGCGCGACGGCATCCACGGCGCGACCTTTGCGTCGGACGAGCTGACCGAGGAGTCCGAGGAGAAGCGGCCCAACGTGCAGGTTGGGGATCCGTTCGCCGGGAAGATGCTCGTGGAGTGTTCCCTAAAACTGCTGGAGAGGGACCTGCTCGTCTCGCTGCAGGACCTGGGTGCGGCGGGCATAACCTCTTCGGCCTCGGAGATGGCGGCCAAGGGTGGCGTCGGGATCGAGATAGACGCGGCTCTGGTTCCCCTGCGAGAAGAGGGTATGGAGCCCTGGGAGATCGTCATCTCCGAGTCGCAGGAGCGCATGCTCGCCATCGTGAAGCCCGAAAAAGCCGAAGAAGTTTTGCGCGTGGCGGGACGCTACGAGCTTGAAGCCGCCGTCGTGGGACGCGTCGCTGGACACGGGGATCTGCGCATTCTGCACAGAGGCGAACTGGTCGGAACCGTGCCCGCCGGCTACCTCGCCGACGCCCCGGTCTACGAGCGCGAGGTCGTTGTTCCGCCTTCCTACGCCGGAGAGGCGAGAAGATTTGACCTCGAAGGGCTCCCCGAACCGCGAGACTACGGGGGGGTCCTGCTCGACATGCTCGCCCACCCCACTCTCTGCTCCCGGCGCTCGGTGTACGAGCAGTACGACCACCAGGTCGGGACCGACACCGTCGTCCTGCCCGGGGCCGACGCCGCGGTGGTGCGAATAAAGGGCACCCCTTTAGGCTTTGCTGCGACCACCGATTGTCGGGGGCGTCACTGCTACCTGGACCCGAAGGGGGGCGGGGTGACCGCCGTCGCCGAGGCCTACCGGAACCTCTCTTGCGTCGGTGCTCTGCCCGTGGCCCTCACCGACTGCTTGAACTTCGGTAGCCCCGAGAAGCCCGACGCCTACTACCAGTTCGCCTCCTGCATTGAAGGGGTAGCCGAAGCTTGCGAGGTACTGGAAACCCCCGTTGTGAGCGGGAACGTCAGCCTCTACAACGAGGCCGGAAGTGGTGCAGTCTACCCGACGCCGGTCGTGGGGATGCTCGGCGTCTTCGAGGACGTATCCCGCCGGGCGACACCCGGCATAAAGCGTGAGGGGGATGCGGTCGTGCTGGTTGGCGACTTCTGGCCCGCCCTCGACGGCTCAGACTATCTGGAGGTGGTGCACGGTCGGATAGCCGGCACGCCGCCCGTACCGGATCTCATGTCCGAGAGGGCGGTCGCGGACGCGGTACGGCGAGCCATCTCGGCAGGTGTAGTAGATACGGCCCACGACCTCTCGGGTGGCGGCCTGGCGGTTGCGCTCACCGAGATGGCGCTCGCTGGCGAGGCCGGTATCGGGGCAGAGGTGCAGCTGCTTCCCGGTGGTCGGCAGGACGTGGCCCTCTTTGGGGAGAGTGGGGGGTGCATCCTGCTCGCGGTACCGGAGGCGCGGCTTGTAGAGCTTGAGGAGCATCTGGAGGGTGTGCACTACTCGCTGATTGGACATACCGGCGGGGAGGGGTTGAAGGTGGTGGGGCTCGTGAACCTTGCGCTCGACGAGGTCGAGGAGGCTTACGAGCGGGACCTATTCGAGCGGCACGCTCCGGAGGGAGGCCAGATTGGGTAGCTTCGGCGACACGGAGAAGCCGAAAGAGGCTTGCGGGGTCTTTGGGCTGTACTCCCGCGAGCTCTCGGGAGAGCTGGCGCAGCGCGCCTACTTCGGGCTGTACGCGCTGCAGCACCGGGGGCAGGAGTCAGCCGGTATCGCCGTCTCCGACGGGGAGCGGACGGTGGCGATGCGCGACATGGGTCTCGTCTCGCAGGTCTTTGACGAGCGCAAGCTCGCTACCCTGGAGCCCGGCCACATAGCACTCGGGCACGTCCGCTACTCCACCACCGGCTCGGCCTCCTGGGAGAACGCCCAGCCGGAGTTCCACGGGCGGGGCGACGTGAACGTCTTTGTCGCCCACAACGGCAACCTCGTCAACGCCACCGCCCTAAGGCACGAGCTGGAGGAGGAGGGATTCGCTTTCGAGTCCACCTCGGACACGGCGGCTATTGCCGCGTGCGCCGTTGGAGAGCTAGAGAAGGGGCGGACGATCGAGGAGGCCGTACTGCGGACGATGCGGCGTCTAGAGGGGGCGTACTCGGTTGCCATGATCTTCCGGGACAAGCTGGTTGCCTTCCG
>JALZFP010000222.1 GCA_030861485.1 Actinomycetota bacterium
TTCAGCCTCTGGGTTATGTTGGTTCCAAACCTCTTCGTACAATCGGCGTATGAGGGCTTTGTTCTCGTCAGTGGACATAGATTCTCCTCCTTTCCCAGGCAACCCCCTTATGAGTTGCTCTTAGAGACACTGGCTGCAAATACCAAAGATGTCAAGGGGTGGGTTTCCGAGAACAACATTTGGCGGAATCCCACTTTCCGAGAATAAGCCCTCCCGGCAACTCAGTGAATAGAGGTACTTACCTCTTGACGGCGATCCCGAAAACCCCAGAGATCTGGGGTAGCCAGCTTCCAAGAGCGGGCTTAGGCTTGAAATCACGTCAAGGTTATAGCAAGTGCTAAAAAGCAGGAGAAAGGAGGCATTGTGGAGCGACGAGTCATCAACCCATGGAGCTGGCAGGGTCAGTTCAACTTCGTCCAAGCCAACGAGGTCAGTGATGCGCGTCGCATGCTCATCTGCGCGGGGCAGACAGCAATCGATGACGAAGGAAATCCGGTGCATCCTGGGGATATGCGTGCCCAGATTAACCAGGCGTTGACCAACATTAAGACGGTCTTGGCAAATGCTGGCTTCAGACTATCGGACGTAGTGCGCCTAAATTACTACACCACGAACGTAGAGGGCTTCTTTGAAGCATTTTGGGTGGCGATGACCCGCTAGTCACCCGCTTAGCCGAAGCCGATTGTCGGCCCGTCAGCACGCTGTTGGGCGTGGCGGGCCTGGCCTTTCCCGAACTACTGGTCGAGATTGAAGCAACCGCAGTAGCGTAGCTCTCACAGCCCAGATACAGTCGCCGTTTGCTTCCCGTTTCCGGAAACACCCAGTGACGGAGGGAAGTTTCCGAGAACTGAGTTTCTCGGCATCCCGATGAATAGAAGTGACCCAGAGGGAAACCGGACCAACCCGGGGATAACAGTGCGTTGAAACGTCGAATACCGGAGGAAAAATGATGCCCGAACAAAGCCGGGATCCGGAAGAAGAGTTGAGGGGACGCGTGGCCGTCGTCACAGGTGCCAGCCGGCGAACCGGAATCGGCGCGGCCATCTGCCGGGCGCTTGCCCGGAGGGGTGCCGACGTCTTCTTCACCCAATGGGGCGCCTATGACCAGGGTCCGGGCATAGGAGAGGACCCGGACGGGCCCGCGGCCCTGCGGCAACAGCTGCGGAGCCTGGACGTGCGAGCCGAGTATGCGGAGGCGGATCTCTCACTGCCCGAGACCCCGTCACGGGTGCTTGAGGAGGCGACGGGAAGACTGGGTGTACCGTCAATACTCGTCAACAACGCCGCCCACTCCGCGCGCGACGGCTTCGAGAACCTGGACGCCACCACTCTTGACGCCCACTACGTCGTCAACCTGCGCGCCACGGCGCTCCTCTCGGTAGAGTTCGCCCGACGCTACCCGGGTGGTTCCGGCGGACGGATTATCAGCATGACCAGCGGCCAGGAGAACGGCCCGATGCCCGGAGAGCTGGCCTACGCTGCCACCAAGGGTGCCGTCGCGGCGTTCACACGTTCTCTGGCCGTGGAGGTCGGGCCCAAGGGCATCACCGTCAACGCCGTAAACCCCGGTCCGACAGACACCGGTTGGATGGACGAGGGGCTCAAGAGGGAGCTCACGCCGCGCTTCCCGCTGGGCCGCATAGGGCTACCCGAGGACGCAGCACGTCTGGTGGCGTGGCTCGCGACCGACGAGGCCGAGTGGATCACGGGCCAGGTCATCGACTCGGAGGGGGGGTTCCACTGAGCCGTTGGGGCTTCAGGAGTAGAGACCTGTTTGCCTCGCTCGCTAGCCTAAGCGCTACCGGCTAGTGGCTCCCGTATACCCCTGGCCCTCCTCTACGAGCGACATTACGACCGCCCCCGGGGGGTGTACATCCTTAGCGTGTGGTTCCGCGCCCTGCCTGGTATTGAAGTCTTCCTCGGAAACGCTGGCACAGTCTATGATGCCGAGCTTTATACACAGCAAGGTCTATAGCGTCCGGCCATCGGTAGATTCAAGCGGTTGCCCGGACTTTATCCTGGCGGCGAACCGGTCTCCCCCCAGATGGTACGCTAGGTAGCGTCAGTCCGGAGCGTCCAAGACTAGTACATCTGCCTGATAGCCTGACGCGAGACGTCCCACTTCACTACTCAATCCGAGCACGTGGGAGGCGTTGGCCGTACAGCCGGTGAGAGCTTCAGCGGGGGACATCTTGAGCCGGGTACAGGCTAGGCTCATCACCAGCGGCAGCGATTCGCAGAATGAGCTACCAGGGTTGAAGTCTGTAGCGAGCGCGACGACAGCCCCCTCTTCTATCAGCGTTCGGGCCGGGGGGCAACGGAAGGTCCAAGAAGAGCGCGCAGGCCGGAAGCAGTACGGCTGCCACATTACTGCGGGCCAGCAGCTTCGCACCTTCGTCTCCAGTGGCCTCCAGATGATCCACGCTGGGGGCTCCCAGGTCTATGGCGAGCTGGATCGCGCCGCGCTCGGAGAACTGTATCTCTTTATCACGGTTCCAGGGTACAGTGGTATTTATCTAACCAGCGGGCTCTAGGACATATATCCGGAGGGTGCGCGGCAGCGTATCGAAGCTGAACTCGACCTCCGTGGCCCCCACCCTCGTTACCACATCGTCCGAATAGCGAGCCGTGAACGCTTCCAAGGGCAAGATGTTCAACTTGAGCTTAGGTATCTGGTAGTGCATGGGGATTATGACGCGCGGCCCGATCTCCTCTATGGTCCACTCCAGATCTTTGAGTTCGATGGTCGGTGGTCCTCCGGTCAGGGCCAGGAGGATATCCACCCTACCGCGCAGCAGGGTGAGCTGCTCAGCAGTGAGGGGATTGCCCAGATCCCCCAGATGCAAGATGCTTATCCCTTCCAGCTCGAAGCGGTATATGGCATTCTCGTCCGGGTTTTCCTTGTGCGTCAAGCTCTCCATAGTCGGCAGCGCCTCGAAGACTACGTCGTTCACCTCTACTGGCCCTGTGTCCGCGATCTCCAGGGCGTTTAAGATCTTCGGGTCGCCGGGGACCATAGAGGCATCGGAATGGAACCTGTCGGTGGCGGAGCTCATGACTACCACATCGGCGGGCTCGTCTACGGGATTCAGCCCTGCAACCTCGGGCGTGTAGGGATCGCTTACGATAGCGATACTGTCGCCTTCTATCCTGAAGCAGGCGTGCCCGTACCATTTGATCTTCATGCCGTACTACCCTCTTTCTACACTTGCCAAGTTATCCCGCGACCTTGAGAACATTCCCGCGCTGCTCGAGGATACACTACCAACGTTGCTGGACGCGTTTCGGAAGTACAAAACCTGAGCTGAGGTTCCGTGCCCTGCTGACCGAGAACGGCTCTCGGCGGCTAGAACTGGAGAGAGTGTAGAGGAGGAGCGGTCGTGGCTGTTTTACGCCGCACCATAAACCACCTCGCCACCGACGATGGTCATGCTCACGGGTATGTCCTTAATCTCTTGCAGGTCCACCTCGTGCGGGTCGGCGTCGAGGATCACGACATCCCCCAGCTTCCCCTCGGTGAGAGTCCCCTTCAGCTCCTCCTCGAAGGCGAGGTAGGCGCTGTCCAGCGTCATCGAACGCAGGGCCTGACTTACCGTGATAGCCTGCTCGGTCCCCAATACTCGGCCACCGCTGGTCAGGCGGCTGACAGCAGTACCGACCGACAGCAGCGGGCTGATCGGCGTCACTGGACTATCGTTGTGCAACCCGAACCTAATATCCTTCCGTTGAGCCGAGGCTAAGGGATCTATGCGGGCGGCTCGCTCTGGCCCCAAGAACAGCTTGTGATGCCTGTCTCCCCAGTACCACACGTGAGGGGCAAAGAAGGATACCGCGATTCCCGAATCCCTCATACGTTCGAGCTGGTCCTCCCCTGCGGTCTGGCAGTGCTCGATACGGTGCCGGTGGTTGGGTCGTGGATCGCTCTTCAGCGCCTTCTCGTAGGCGTCCAGGATGGACTCGATCGCGGCGTCACCATTGCCGTGCGTCCAGATCTGCCAGCCGGACGAGTGGGCGTCTGCCACCATCCGGTCGAGCTCTTCTTGGGGCCATATCAGGTGGTGGTCGGCGGGCTCGGTCTCGCCATAGTAGGGCTGCCGCAGCGCCGCGGTGCGTATCTGGATGGACCCGTCCTGGAAGAACTTCACCGCCAAGGGACGTACCCGTTCGGGATCTCCGGGCCACTCCAGTCCCGGCCCGTGACCCCCTTGCAGCTCCTTCCAGAGCGGATAGACGATCGCCGCGCCCAGCCGCACGGAGAGCCCGCCGTCCTCGGCCACGCGTGCATACGCCTCGGCGTCCCGCATCCCGTTGGCGAGCCCCAAAGCTGCGTCCACGACGGAGGTGACGCCGGCGGATAGATACTCTTCGGTGGCGTTCGCAAGCTGGCGGCGGACATCCTCGACTGACGTCTCAGGAAGGTGGGAGTTGACGAGGTCCTGCGCCCACTCCCACAGCACGCCGTCGGGCTCCCCACTTACGTCCCGTCCTATTCGGCCGCCTCCAGGATCTGGCGTCTTGCTGGTGACGCCGGCGAGCCCGAGCGCTCGCGAGTTCGCCACAACGTTGTGGACGGTGATGTTCCTGAGCAGGACGGGATGTTCGTCACTGGCCCGGTCGAGCTCGCTGCGGGTGGGGTGCCGGGACTCTTTGAGGAGCGTGTGGTCGTATCCATTACCCACCACCCATTGTCCTGGAGGAGTCTCTTTTGCCCTCTGCCGCAACGTCTCCGTAATCTCTTTGAGGGAGGAGCAGTACCGGCAGTCGGCTTCTTCAAGATAGCGTCCGAGAAGAATGGGATGGCTGTGCGACTCGACAAAGCCAGGGAGCGCGACCCTACCCGCGAGGTCTATTACCTCGGCCTGTGGCCCTCCCTGGCGCCGGGCCTCTTTGGCGTCCCCTACGTAGGCTATCCGCCCGTGGTGGATCGCCACGCCTCCGGCCTCGGGGCGCGAATCATCAATGGTGTAGATCTTCCCTAGCAGAACGCAGCTATTGTTACTATTCATGCGGCACCTCCTGGAGCCTGCCGCGTTGTCGGTCTATCAGACGTTGCTATCGGCGCGTGCAAGGAATCGTTCTTCGTCCCCGGGCTCACCGCGAAGATCACCGCGAAGTTCAGGAGCAGCGCTATCAGACCGATGTTGATCCCAGCAGTGTCAACACCGGACCCATACAACGCGAGTATCGCAATGTCACCGGAGATCAACCCGGCAGCTATCCCCAAGGCGCTAAACCGCCGCACGAGGAAGATGCCAACGAACGCCGGAAGGAACTGCGTAAAGCCGTGGTACGCGGTGCTAATCAGGGCCAGCATCAGGGTCGGGGCCAGTATGGTGAGCCCGGCGGAGACGATTAAGTAGACCGCCACTACTACCTGCACCAGCCTGCGCCGGTAACTACCGCCACGCGCCCGCCCAACGAATTGGTCATCCTATCCTAACACCCAGGTGTCCTTCGTTACGCCGCCGCTGGAGACGTTGACTAGGCGACTACCGGGCGCGGCAATGCGGGTCATGGCGCCGGGGATCACCTCGACGGTCTCCGGGTCCGGAACGAAACCGTGTACCCGGTAATCGGCGTAAGAATCGCGCAGGGTTATCTCGCCGTCCTCGACGGAGCACAAGACGTTGGTCGAGAAGTCTACGGGGTTTTGGGCGACGTACTCGATGGGGTTCTCCTCGACCATGTTCCGAAACTCCTCGACCGCTTCTCTGGATTCCTCCGGGGCGATCAGGACATCCTTGCCCCCCCAGCCACTGCGGCTCTTTATCACCAGCTCGTCGAAGTGCTCCATCACGTAGCGGCGATCCTCCTCGACGGCCAGGGAGAGGGTCTCGAGGTTGGGGATCATCGGCTCCTCCCCGAGGTACCTACGGATCATCTCCGGGATAAACGCGTAGACGCCTTTGTCGTCTATGACCTCCGAGTTGGGGGCGAAGATGGCATGGACCCGGCCTTCGAGGTGGGACTCGACGAGCCTGGGGTGGTCGTCGTAGATTCTGCCATCCTCTATGCGCTCGTAGATCACGTCTATCCGCCGCCCCGTCTCCTTGTGTACCAGATAGCCTCCACCGTCAACCTCGACCTCGTGCCGCTCGGCGAGGATGGCGCCCGTCTCTTCGGCGAAGAGGTTGTGGTCGAGATAGTACTGGTCTTCGGGGCCGGTCGAGAGGATGGCGAGCGTCGGATCGGGGAGTGGAGAGGCCGCCCGCAACACCTCGCCGAGCCTACCGAGCAGGTCTCCCAAAGGACGCACCCCGAGCGCCGCGTATGCCTCCGGGAACACGTCGGGGGTCAGCGCCCGCAGGCGGCTCATGGTCATCGCCCCTACCGGCATCCGCGCGTTGTCCTCGATGATGCGGTACCTCCAGCTCCCGTCTCCTTCACCCTCAAGCGCGACAAGGTCTATACCCATCTGGCGCGCGGGCACCTCCCCGAATCGGTTGGGGATAGAAGTGTCGTAGAGGGCGCTCGTCTCCAGGATCTCCCTGGGTACCACCTCCTCCTTGCCGGCTTCGAGGCGCCTCAAGAACTCGTTGACCGCGAGCAGCCGCTGGGCCAGGCCGCGCTCCAAGACCTCCCAGTCGGCGGCGGAGAGGAGGCGGGGGAACCAGTCGGTCGGGTGCCTCTTGTCTCCTCCAAGGATGCCGAAGCCGTGCTGCTCGACCAGGTACCTCTCGCGGGCCCGCCCCACTCGTCTCTCCCACTCCTCGACGCCCATTCGCTCCAGCTCGTCGAGCACCGGCCGGTACAGCTCCCGTGGCGACCCGTCGCGCGAGAAGACCTCGTTCGGCCCCGACTGTTCGAGCTTCACCTCCATGGGAGGCATGTTACCAGCTAGGGGTCGCCCCGCGACGGGGATGGGCGACTCGAACTTCTTCCGGGCCAGGGCCAGGATCATTCTTTCGGGCACCGAGACTCATACTTTCGGTGGATGCGTGTCCGAAAGCGCGGTGAGAAGATTGTGCCACGTTTTGTTAGGGCTCACGGAGGAGGCCGCTTTGAAGAAGTTGATCCTGCTGGCGGTATCGCTGGCCATGCTGCCGGCAACGTCCGTTCTGGCCCTGGCGCAGACAGAGCCTGGTAGCGAGGTTCAGGGCACCATCACGAATATCACGGGCTCTGCGGTGCTCGTGGAGGAGAACCCTGCCGACGAGTCGGGGTCGGCCAAGGGTTACTTCACCGTGACAGGCGAGACCAGTATCTTGCTACGGTCCGGCGATCTACAGGTCCCGGCCTCGTTCGACGACCTGCGAATCGGACAGCCGGTGATAGCTACGTACACGGGCCCTGTCGCCGAATCCTACCCCACCCAGGGGACGGCTGGCAGCATCGTGATCCTGGAGGAGATCCCCGCGGACGATCAGCTTCTTTGCCTGCTCCCCGAAGGGTGCGACACAAACAGCGACGGCGTGCCGGACCTCAGAGCCGGCGAGCCCGCTGGGCCGGTCCAGTATGACAACGCCGCCTAAAGGCAATAGCAGGTTCGACGCTGCTGGAACACGCAAATCCCGGACGCTTCGGGAGAAGCTTTGCCCTAACCGGCTGTGATCCAGGTCAAACGGTTGGTGTACAATTCGGCTTATGGCCGCGTTCCGTTACGGACGGTTCTCTTTCGAGGAGGGCGAGTACGCCCGCCGCACGGACGCCTCGCCCGGGAACGACCTCGACCCCGTAGTCCGTATCGTCGAGGACCTGGGGACCATCGAGGTACCCTGCGGAAAGGTGGACTGCCGAGCGAACTGCCTAGAATACTTGGTGCGTCCGGTGCGAGCTCGGGAGAGTTACGCGCTGACGGAGTGCAAGATCGCCCCGCTCGTCAGTATCATCTAGCGGTGAGCTTTTAGGCATTGCATTACCTTCTCATTAGGCCTCGGTTACCGTTGCCCTCCTCCTGACTGCTTCTAAAAATCCTCGAAGGACCTGTTTTGGGAGGATAGGTCCTTTGGCGGGCGGCGGGAGGCGTAGACGCGGTATAGGAATCCTCCACCGAAGGGGGCGAGGATGAGCCCGGCGAGGGCGGCGGGGAGTAGGTCGCGGGCCAGGGTCCAGATCACGAGGAGCGGGTAGCCGGGCGGGAAGTTGGAGCTACGGATAAGCCGCAGGGGGTCGAGGACCCCACCGGGGGGCAGGACACCGAACTGGTAGGCGCCCATCGTAAGGAGGCCGGAGATCAGGCCAATAAGCATCGCGAGCGCGAAGCTCAGAACAAGCGCGCGCCAGAGATCCGCGCCGGCCGTCTGCACCGCGCTGAGCCTCCCCACACCACCCGTTCCGGAGCCTTTGCGGCGGAGAAGAAGGGCCCCGAAGACCGGCCCGCCGATAACGCCGGCTATGAGCCCGGAGGCCAGGTACACGCTCGCCAGCACCACCAGGTTTCCCTCACTGCTCTCCCCGCCCGTGAAAAAGAGTATCACCGGGGTGGGGAAGAGGGACTTTATGAGCGTGAAACCGAGGCCGTAGATGATCCCTATACCCAGGAGCCTAGCGTACAACGAGGTCCTTCTTCCCAGCGGCGTCGTCTCCGGCGTCTTTGCCACCGGCAACGCTACCGGCGCGCACGGCGCGGTTTACGAGCGTTCCGAAGACGGGGCCGAGCACGACCCCGGCCACGAACGCGTACAGAAAAACCGAGAGGGCGACGAAAAAGCTGCCCAGGAAGACGTCTGGTTCCATGAGGACCGAGAGCTCGACCGGATTGCGGAGCGTGAAGCCGGAGATCGACACGGCCATGATCCCCCACACAAGGAGCGCCGCGACACCCCCGCCCACGAGCCCCTGTGAGGCCCCGGTCCCGACCCCGGCCAGGAGACCTGAACGCCCGCCGCTCCTCGCGGCTCGCCGTCCAGCTGCGAGCGTGCCCACGCAGCCGCTCAACACGGCGCATACCAGGGACGCAACGAGCAAGCTCGAGAGCCGATAAGGGTTAGTCATCAAAAGCGCGGGGACGGCCGCGAGCAGGAGTCCCCAGAGGGTTCCCAGTACCAAAAGGTGGCTGCCAGCGCGCGTAGTCATCTCCCCATGAGGCTAACCGGGTATCGCCGGCACGTCAGCAAAAGCTTTCACCGCTTTACAAGGGTACGCTCTCTACCTCTACCAATGTCTTGTGTTGCACCTCGCTACTGTACGCTGGTGCCTCCCGTGAATTTCGGCGCCTCTGCGGGGAGGTTGACTGCGATGTACTTCGTCTCGAGGTACTCTTCGATGCCCTCGTAGCCGCCCTCGCGACCGAAGCCCGACTGCTTGACCCCGCCAAAAGGCGCGGCGGCGTTCGAGACCATACCCTGATTGAGGCCGACCATGCCCACCTCGAGCCCCTCGATCACGCGCAACGCTCGGCTTAAGTTGCTCGTGTAGACGTAGGCTACGAGGCCATACTCCGTGTCGTTGGCCGCGGCGATCGCCTCCTCTTCGGAGTCGAAAGAGAAGACCGGGGCCACCGGGCCGAAGATCTCCTCGTACCGAAGGTCCGCCTCCTTGGGCACGTCACTGAGTACGGTCGGTTGGTAGAAGTAGCCTTGGCCGTCGAGCTTCTGAGCCCCGACGAGCGCCTTCGCGCCCTTGTCCAAAGCGTCGTTGACGAGTTCCTCGACCTTACCGAGCTGGTCCTCGTCGATGAGCGGCCCAACCTCTGCGCCCTCCTCCGTGCCGCGGGCAACCTTCAGCTGGTTCATCTTCTCCGCCAGCTTCTCCGCGAACTCGTCTGCTATAGAGTCGGCGACGTGGAATCGGTTGGCCGCCGTGCAGGCCTCGCCTATGTTACGCATCTTGGCCACCATCGCCCCCGCGACGGCATCGTCAACGTCCGCGTCCTCGAAGATGAGGAAGGGTGCGTTGCCGCCGAGCTCCATCGAGACCCGAAGGAGGTTCTCCGAAGCCTGCTCCATGAGCTGACGCCCGACCGGCGTCGAACCCGTAAAGGTCAGCTTGCGCAGCCGCGGGTCGGAGATGATCGGGGGGATGACGTCGCTCGACGAAGAGGCCGTGACAACGTTCAGCACCCCGGCGGGTAGGCCGGCCTCCTCCAGTATCTCCGCTAAAGCCAGCATCGACAAAGGCGTCGCCTTGGCGGGCTTCATAACCATCGTGCAGCCCGCTGCAACCGCCGGTCCGATCTTGCGCGTACCCATCGCCATCGGGAAGTTCCAGGGAGTAATCATGAGGCACGGACCTACCGGCTGCTTCATGGTCAGTATCCTCTGGTTACCATCCGGCGATATAGAGTAGGTGCCGTTGATGCGCACGGCCTGCTCTGAGTACCAGCGGAAGAACTCCGAAGCGTAGGTAATCTCCGCCTGAGAGTCGGCGATGGGCTTGCCCATCTCGAGGGTCATGAGTAGGGCGAGCTCATCCTTGCGTTCCGTAATTATCTCAAAGGCGCTACGCAGGATCTCCCCCCGCTGGCGTGGTGGGTGCTTCGCCCAATCCGCCTGGGCCTCGACAGCCGCGTCGAGCGCCGCAAGCGAGTCTTCGGGCTGCGCGTCGGCTACCTCGCAGAGGCTCTCGCCGGTCGCAGGATCCTCCACGGCGAGCGTACCGCCCTCCTTGGCGTCTCGCCACTCGCCGCCGATAAAGAGCTGCTTCTTCACGTTGTCGATAACGGTCCGTTCGGAAGTTTGGGTGCTCATGTCGCTCCTTCGAGTCGTTCCTCTCCCTACCGATTACCACGATTATACCCACGCCCTTCTACCTCAATCCCTACCCACGGCCGTCGCCGGGTACAATCGGCGTGCTTATGAGCGCGAAACGAAACAAGGTGAGAGACCCCCGCGAAGCCCGGCGCGTCCTGGAGGAGAAGGCGCGCGCGAAGGGCTTCGGCCTCGTCGGGGTGACGGGCGCCGGACCGCTAACGGAGGGCGGCGAGCGTCTCAGGGAGTGGCAGGAAGCCGGGATGGCCGCCGACATGGGCTACATGCGCCGTCCGGTCGCGCTCCTTTCAAATCCGCGCCGCCTACAGAAGAGCGCCCGGAGCGTAGTATCTCTGGGGGTTTCGTACTATCCGGGGGAGCACCCCGAGAATCTGGAGGGTGGGGGCCGGGTCGCCCGCTACGCCTGGGGAAAGGATTATCACCTCGTCATAAAAGAGCGTCTGCGCGAGTTGCGGGCGGAACTGGAAGAGGCTCTAGGGTGCAGGATCAGGGCGCGGGCGTTCACGGACGCGGTGCCCTTGCTGGAGCGGTCGGCGGCCCAGCATGCGGGGCTGGGATTCTTCGGGCGCAACTCGTGCCTCATCAACCAGAATATGGGCTCGTACTTCTTTATCGCGGACCTGATTTTGGATCAGGAGATAGAGCCGGACGCGCACGGCACGGGCACCTGCGGCAAGTGCACCCGCTGCATGTCCACCTGCCCGACCGGCGCGATAAAGGCCCCCGGCGTGGTGGATGCGAGGCTGTGCATCTCGTACCTGACCATCGAGAACAAGGGTGAGATCCCCCGCGAGCTGCGCCACGCGGTGGGCGACTGGGCCTTTGGCTGCGACGTCTGCCAGGAGGTCTGCCCGTACAACAAACGCAAGGCAACGCGTAGCCGTTGGCCGGAGTTCTCCGCGGACTCCGGCGCCGGGCCATACCTGAAGATAACGGAGATCCTCGGCATCCGAACCGACGAGGAGTTCGAGGAGCGCTTCGGCGGCACGCCCCTCACCCGCCCCGGCCGGTCGGGACTGCTGCGCAACTGCTGCGTGGCTGCGGGGAACCTGAGGCTCAAAGAGGCGGTCCCGGCGCTGGTTTCTTGCCTTCAGGAGGACGGGTCGCCGCTAGTGCGGGGGCACGCGGCCTGGGCGCTCGGGGAGATCGGGGGTAGCGTGGCCGAGACGGCGCTCAGGGAGGCGTCCGAGAAGGAGGCCGACGGGGGGTCCCTGTCGGAGATCGAGCACGCCCTCGAGGCCTTTTCGCGACGCCAAGAGGGAGTTTCAGAAGCCGGTTCGTAGGTTAGAATAGAGGGACGATGGCGGACCAGATCAACTACTACGAGGTCTTGGGCGTTTCCCGCAACGCCTCCCAGTCCGAGATCAGGAACGCCTACCGGAGGTTGGCGAAGGAGCGTCACCCCGACCATGCGGGCGGTAACGAGGCCGAGTTCAGCCGCTTGCAGGAGGCGCACGCCGTGCTCTCGGACCCGAACCGCCGCCGGAAGCACGACCAGGACCTGGACCTCGCCCACGCCGCCGACCAGCTTGCGAGCCTTGACTTCGGCTCGCTCGACGACGAGCTCTCTCAAAAGCGTCGAGAGCGCGAGTCTAGCGGCGGAAGCGACGGCCCGACTCTGGGCGAGCGCCTGCGCAACAGGTTCCGCAGGAAGGAGCCTGAGTACGAGGAGCGGGAGGGCCGCGGCCGCTCTCGGTCGCCCCGCCGCGAGGCGCGCTGGTACTCGCCGCAAGACTTCGATCCGGAACCAGTAACCTGGAGGACGGGCGCCATGAGCTTCTTCGGGGCGTTCCTGGCATTCCTCGCGGCCGGGCAGATCGGGCTGTGGGCGACGGGGGCGAACGTACCGCCGGGCTTCATAACCCCGTCGGTGTTCGCCCTCGGCCCGTTTATGTGGCTCTTGTACACCTTGGCCGGGCTCTTCTCGGCGTACTTCGCCTACAGGGCCGCCGGATGGGCTGGCGTGGCCATAGTCTTCGTCGCCGCGCTCGTCGTCGGGGGTTCGGGCGGGCCGGAGGGGCTCGTGCAGTTTACGACCGTTGGCATAGTTCTGCTGCTCGCCGTAATCTACCTGGGCACCCGCCGGGACCGCGCCGCCTGGCGCGACCGCCGCTGACTGGCGGAAGATTGTTTGTCCTTCTTGTCTCCCCGGCGCTGACGATCAGGCTCGCCTCGTACGTCCAACCCGGCGAGCAATCCGGTAGGCCGTCCGCAACGTAAAGCACCGAACTACCGGCCGGGAAGGAGCCGACACGCATAGAAGCCTTGCCCGAGGATGTAGCAGAAGATCTCCTCGCCTCGAGTGGGCGCTCGTGTCGTTGCACGACCAGCCACCTCTCGACGCCACCAAC
>JALZFP010000259.1 GCA_030861485.1 Actinomycetota bacterium
ACTCGGAGATCGTCACCTGCCTGCCCGAGTACTACCGCTGGAACCAGTGGTTCTTTCTAAAATTTTTTCAGAAGGGGCTCGCCTACCGTAAAGAGGCGCCGGTGGACTGGTGCCCCAAAGACAACACCACGCTGGCGCGCGAGCAAGTTGTGGGGCCGGATCGGCGCTGCGAACGGTGCGGGACGCCGGTTATCAAGAAGAATCTAGCGCAGTGGTTCTTTAAGATAACGGACTACGCCGACGAGCTTCTGAACTTCTCACAGGTAGACTGGCCCGAACGGGTAAAGACGCTGCAGACAAACTGGATCGGGCGCTCAGAAGGAGCGGAGATAGAGTTTGACCTCCCCGGCTACGGCCCCGTGGAGGTCTTCACGACGCGACCTGACACGCTCTACGGGGCGACGTTCTTTGTGATGGCGCCCGAGCACCCGGCGGTCGAGGGGATCACGAACCCGGATAGGGCCGACGAGGTGCGCGCCTACGTCGAGAGAGCCGGGAGGATGAGCGAGATCGACCGTATGGACGCGACACGCGAGAAGACCGGCGTCTTCACCGGGGCCTTCGCGATCAACCCCGCGAACGGGGAGGAGATCCCGATCTACATCGCCGACTATGTCCTCCTCGCCTACGGTACCGGCGCCATAATGGCCGTCCCCGCCCACGACGAGCGCGACTTCGAGTTCGCCAAAAAGCACGGCATCCCGATCCGCACCGTTGTCGCCCCACCTGACTGGAGGGAAGAGGAGCTCGAAGCGGCCTATACCGGCGAAGGCCCGATGGTCAACTCCAACGAGTTCGACGGGATGCTTAACATAGAGGGCATGGTGGCGCTCACGGCCTGGCTGGAGGAGCGTGGCGTGGGGCGGGCGACGGTCACGTACCGCCTGCGTGACTGGCTCATCTCGCGCCAAAGATACTGGGGCACCCCGATCCCAATAATCTACTGCGGCTCTTGCGGTATCGTCCGGGTTCCCGAGGAGGACCTCCCGGTGCTCCTGCCTGAGGACGCGGAGTTCACCCCGACCGGCGAGTCGCCGCTGAAGCTGCACGAGGGCTTCCGCAATACCACATGCCCCCGGTGCGGCGGTCCGGCGGAGCGAGAGACCGACACGATGGATACGTTCGTGGACTCGTCATGGTACCAGTACCGCTACCTCTCACCGCACTACGACGAGGGGCCGTTCGATCCCGAGAGGGGGGAGAGGTGGCTGCCGGTGGATCAGTACACCGGCGGGATAGAGCACGCAACGCTGCACCTGCTCTACACCCGCTTCTGGACGAAGGTGATGCGCGACCTCCGACTGGTGGATTTCGATGAGCCGATGGTGAGGCTCTTCAACCAGGGAATCATCCTCGGCGAGGACGCGGAGAAGATGAGCAAGAGCCGCGGTAACGTGGTGAACCCGCAGGACCTCGTGGATCGCTACGGCTCGGACGCTTTGCGTTGCTTTTTGATGTTCATCGGGCCGTGGAATCAGGGCGGGCCGTGGGACAGTCGTGGTATCGAGGGCGTGGCGCGTTTCTTGCGGCGGGCCTACTCGCTCGTGGCCGGGGGTGACTCGTCGGGGACGGCCGATCCCAAAGAGCTCGATCGCCGCACCGCGAGGCTGCTCAAGAAGGTCACCGGGGATTTAATGGAATTCCGGTTCAATACCGCTTTAGCGGCACTCATGGAGCACACAAACTACCTGCTGGCGGTCAAAGGCGAGGTGGGGGAGAGCGAGTGGTCGGAGGCATTGCGGAAGTTCGTGCTCGTTCTCGCACCGTTCGCTCCGCACCACGCCGAGGAGATGTGGGCGCTGATGGGGCGGCCGTATTCGGTGCACGAAGGGGCGTGGCCCGAATGGGACGAAGGGCTCATCGCACAAGAGGAGATCACGCTCGTCGTACAGGTCAACGGCAAGCTCCGGGACCGCATAGATGCTCCCGCCGACGTCTCGGAGGAGATGGCTAAGGAACTAGCGCTGGCGAGCGAGAAGGTACGGCCCCACGTCGAGGGGCGCGAGATCCGCAAGAGCATCTACGTGCCCGGGCGGCTGGTCAACCTGGTGGTCGGCTAGCCGGCTAGCCGCCCGGAACGGCGAATGCTAGTCGCCGTCGCCGAACATGGAGCCGAAGCCGCCTCCGCCGCCGCCCTGTCCCGGGTGGGTGTGCTCGGGGACGGTGGGGCCTTCGGAGGGTTGGATCAGGATCCAGCCCGGTCCCTCGAAGGCGATCTGGAACGTCTCCCCGCTCCCGCGGCCCATGAAGGTCTTGAACGAGACGTCGGAGCGGACGCTGGTCCTCACGTTGCCGCTCCACGCTATCGCGGAGTCGGGGTCGGCGAAGGTCGGGGTCGAGGTGTCCAGGAGCACGGGCTCGCCGTGGCTGGTGACGGCGACCTTGCCGGTGCCCTCCAGGACGACGTTGAAGAGCCCGCCGGCCAGGCGCCCGGCGCCCTCGACGCGCCTTATGTCCCAGTCCACGTCGCCCTCGAAGGCGAGGATGGAGTCGCCGTTGACGGTCATGCGCTCGTTGTTGAGGTCTACGACCATGATCTTGCGGGCGTCCTGAGCCAAGAAGAGGTCGCCGGTGCCCTCGCAGGACATGAGCTTCACCCCCTCGCCGGTCAGCGCCTTCTTGAAGAAGCGTCCCAGCCCCCCGCTCTGGTGCTCGAAGCGCACCGAGCCCTGGTAGGCGACCATCGAGCCGAGCTTGGCCTGTATACGGTCGTTCTCCAGCCTCACCTTCAGGAGCGAGGAGTTCTGCAGGGTGAACCTGCCGGAGGGCGTTACCTCCCGGAACTGCTCGAGGTTCGTCTCGCTCATCGTTCTACCTCCGTATCTGGGTTGTACACCTTGATACTACCCGTGTTTCAGCAC
>JALZFP010000264.1 GCA_030861485.1 Actinomycetota bacterium
TCCTGTTGATGGACTACAACGAGATGATCGAGCAACTCGGGCGCCAAATCGTGGCGAGCCGACCCAAGTGCGCCACCCTGGGGCTCGGCACCCTCAAGGCCGCCATCCGCCGCTACCAGCAGGACAGGCGCCTCGCAGAGGCCGGCGTCTCCCGCCCCGAGGCTTCGGAACCCGAAGAGGGTGGCCTGGTCTTTGGTGAGGGCGCAACCGAGGCGGCACGGGCCGACGCCCCCGAAGGGTCGAGGCCGCACGACGGCCTGGTGAATGGTCTGCCCGACAAGTAGGAGTAGGGATTGCGAGTAACCTCGGCGGACCACACCAACTGGCGGGTAAGAGACCTCGAAGCTTCGTTAGGCTTCTACCGAGACGTTCTGGGCCTGGAGCCGTTCGGCCTCGAAGAGTACCGACGCGGCGAGCGCCCCCTCGTCTCCCTACGGGTCACAGAAAACTTCATCTTGCACCTGACCCCTGACCCCGAGTTCGAGCGCGGACCTACCGGGGGCTATGATCACCTAGCGCTCGTGGTGGAGGGCACGCAACCGGATGAGCTGGCAAAGCGCCTGCAAAGAATGGGCGTCGAAGTCGAGAAGCAGTTCGAGAGCATAGTCGGTGCCCGTGGCGCCGGCCCCGCCCTCTACGTCAGAGACCCTGACGGCTACCGAGTAGAGCTAAAGTTCTACTAGCTCTCAGCCATCGGCTCTGCTTGTCGGCAGCTGCTGTTTCAGCGCGGACAACTGAAGATGCTGATGTGGCGATCCTCGTCCCGCCCGGACGCGACCTCGATATCCTCCTCGTCCGCCAGCAGCTCTTCAAGCTGCCGGTGTAACGAAGTACCCATTAGAGTCTTCGGAAGGACCAGCCGGTAATGCCGATCCACCCCGGCAGCCAGACCTTCGACGAGACGGCTTCCGCACCTGCAGTACCTGTAATCCCCGTCGGCGTACAAAAAGAGCAGGCTCTCACCACTGTATACCCCTGGACAGTTCGGACACCGCCACACAAAGACCGCTGTTTCTTCCTTGAGCATAAGCAGCACCCCACTATGTAGTAATTGTAACAAGGCATTCTACAACCGGCGGCCTTCGTCCGGAAGAGGGGTACCGTTAAGGGAGGATTAAAAAGAGTTGAGGCGGCCAGAGAAATGGTTGCGGGTCAGGGTCTTTGCCTGGGGGACGTGGGTGGTGGTAAAGTTTAGCGGGACGGTGTAGAGAACTACGGGGGTATGAGGCAATGATCCGGGTTGCCATAGTAGACGACCAGCCCCTGTTTAGTGACGGGCTCGGGCGGATTGTGGGCGCGCAGCCGGAGATGGAGGTCGTCGGCACGGCGCACGACGGGAAGAGCGGTGTGGCGATGTGCCAGGAGCTGAGGCCGGACGTGGTCCTCATGGACATAAATATGCCCGTCATGAACGGGGTTGCGGCCACGAGCAGGCTCAGGGAGCTCCTCCCCGACACCAAAGTCCTCATCCTCACGGTCAACTCCGATGACGTTCACGTCTTCAGGGGCATAAAGGCCGGCGCCTCCGGCTACCTCCTCAAGGACTGCACCCCGGAAGACCTCTCCCGCGCCATACAGACCGTCTATGCCGGGGACACCATCATGTCCCCCGAGATCGCTCGCAAGATGCTCCTAGCCTTTGAGGAGGCCGAGGAGGAGCCCTCCGCCCCCACCCTTACCGAGCGCGAGCTAGAGATCATAACCGCCCTGGCACGTGGCCAGAGCAACAAGCAGATAGCCCGTGGCCTCTCCATCTCCGAGAAGACCGTAAGAAACCACGTCTCGAACATCTACAAGAAGCTCCACGTCTACGACCGTACCCAGGCCGTTCTCTACGCCATAAGGGAGGGTCTTATAGAGGCCGACGGCCTCGACAAGGGCTAAAACCTAAGTAGTCAGGGTGGCTCTAGTTGCGGGCTAGCCTTCGGCAGCTTCTACTTGCGCTCGATGAACTCTATACGGTAGCCGTCAGGGTCGCGGACGAAGAAGAGGCGGGTGCCGCTGCTTATGGCATGTGGCCTACTCTCGAAGTCGACGCCCCCGGCCTCTTCGAGCTTGGCGGCCAAAGCGTCCAGATCCTCGACGGCGAAGGCGACGTGACTGTAGCCCTCGCCCAAAGGGTAGGGCTCCTGGCGGTCGTGGTTGAGAGTGAGCTCCAAGCGCGGCTCGGGGTCACCGGGGACGGAGAGGAAGGCGTTGGTGGCGTCGTCGCCGACGGGGCTCTTGCGGACGAGCTCGAGGCCGAGCTTGTTGGTGTAGAAGTCGAGGCTCCTGTCAAGGTCTAAGACCCGGTAGCAGGTATGCACGTACTGCACAGAAACTCCTTTTCGGCCGTCGGATTACGCTCTTCGGGTTTCTATTGACACCCAATGCTTATTCTAACAGTCAGTACCCCCATCTCTGCGCCCGACGGGTAGATGTGCCCCCACCGTTCAGGCCCCTGCTGGAGGATTTATGGTTTTATGGCTACCCGCCGATAGCTGTTATGCTCTTTTCGTGGATATGGAGAACGTCACGCGGGGGTTGCCAGAGGGGCCGGCGAGGCGGGCGGCCGGGATTGCGCGGGTCGGCGCGCGCTACGGGTTCGGCTATCTCTTTGGCCGCAGGTTCCTGTTGGGACGCCACAGGCGGGACGTGGGCAGGGTCGGGACGCGGATCCGGCTGGCCCTGGAGGATCTGGGACCGACGTTCGTGGAGCTGGGGCACGTGCTCTCGGCCCGGGGCGATGTCCTCCCGCCGGATGTAACGGCGGAGCTGGCTCGGGCCTCCTCCCCGGTGCAACCGACACCCTTTGCAGAGGTACGGGCGCTGGTAGAGAGGGAGCTAGGGAACACTCTGGAGAGGTTGTTCTTGAAGTTTGAGGAGACGCCGGTGCGGGTTGGGGTGCTCACACAGGCGCACCAGGCGGTGTTGCCGGGGGAACACCCGGCACTCGTCGTAGCAAACCGGCCGGGGGTACGCCGGGACCTCCTGGCGATGCGGCCGGTTGCGGAGGTGGTGCGACGCAGGGCGAGCCGCCGGGACGGAGCGGCGCTGCCGCTCGACCCGGTAGCGGCCGTCGGGGAGTTCGCGGCGCACGTCGCTCACCGCAGAGATATGTTCTCCGCCGCCCGGACCGCCTGGCGCCTGAGGGGGCTGGAGGATTTATCCCTGAG